>NZ_CAWUDO010000011.1:0-143280 GCF_963920935.1 Nostoc sp. CCY 9925
GTTCGTCGCTGAATATCTGAGGTTCGTCGCTGAATATCTGAGGTTCGTCGCTGAATATCTGAGGTTCGTCGCTGAACCTCTGAACCTTAAACTTCTAGTTGTAACACTTCCTCATCTCCCCCTGCCTCCCCTGCCCCCTGCCCCTCCCCTGCCTCTCCCCGCCTCTTAAATGTTGACACTGGCATTTTCGGCTAGGATTCGCTAAACTCACAAAATTAAATTTGCAACTAAAAACTTTCAATTAACAACCGCCAGAAGACTAGGGTACGAATGTGGGAAACAAAATACAAGTTATAGATAGAGTGCGATTAGGTTTTGCTGTGTCAGTAGCAAAAAGCGTGACGTTTTTAGTGCGATCGCTGCGTCTCGGTGCTGCTAGTGTATTACCAGGCTCAATTGCTCGTCGCATTGAACCCCGACTTTTACAATTATTGAGTCAGCAAGTTAAAAAAGGAGTGATTTTAATTGCCGGTACTAATGGCAAAACTACAACATCGCTGCTTTTAAAAACAATACTAGAAAACAAAGGTTACAGCATCGCTCATAATTCTACAGGTGCAAATCTGGAAAATGGCTTGATGACAGCTTTGTTGTCAAGCACTAATTTAGTGGGAACGCTAAATGTTGATTACGCCATTTTGGAAGTTGATGAAAATATTGTACCGAAAGTCTTAACTCCACTCCAACCGCAAATTATTCTTTGTTTAAACTTGTTCCGCGACCAACTCGATAGATACGGGGAAGTAGACACAATTAGTAAGCGTTGGACAAAGGTAATCTCGACGCTACCGCCAGAAACGGTAGTAATTCCTAATGCTGACGATCCAACTTTATCCAACCTTGGTCAGCAGTTACCCCAACGGGTGTTATTCTTTGGTTTGAATGAACCAGAACATTATCTAGAAGCAATTCCTCACGCTGTTGATTCTATCTATTGTCCAAAATGTGGCCATTCATTAGATTATAAAGGTGTTTACTTGTCGCATTTGGGAGATTTTACTTGTCCAAAGTGTGGTTTTAGTAAAAGTCAACCTAGCCTGGAAAGTAGTAAATGGCCGCAAATTCTAGTTGGTTTATATAACAAATACAATACTTTGGCAGCAGTAACAGCAGCTAAAGAGTTAGGAGTTGATGAAGCAACAATTAAAGATACTATTAACAACTTCCAAGCCGCTTTTGGTCGCGCTGAAGATTTAGTAATTAATGGTAAAAAAGTACGGATTTTGTTATCAAAAAATCCTGTAGGCACAAATGAAACAATTCGTGTGGTGACTCAAAGTACAGATAAAACTACATTGCTAGTATTAAACGATCGCACCCCCGATGGCACTGATGTATCCTGGATTTGGGACGTGGATACTGAGAAATTAGTCGAACGTGGAGGAACTTTAGTGGTAAGTGGCGATCGCGTTTATGATATGGCACTACGCCTGCGTTACAGCCAAAAATCTCCTGAGAGTACATTAAATTTAATTGTCGAAGAAGATTTGCGACAGGCGATCGCTACTGCCCTAGAGCATACACCAGACAATGAAACTTTGCACATTCTCCCCACTTATTCAGCCATGCTAGAAGTGCGAGAAGTTCTCACGGGTCGTAAAATTCTTTAAATTGTCATTTGTCATTGGTCATTTGTCATTTGTTTTTCTTTGTGTCCCCCCGTCCCCGTGTCCCTGCGTCTCCCTCATCCCCCATACTTCGGCTACGCTCAGTACAAGTGCCCCATGCCCCATTCCCTAAATTTATGAGTTTCCAAAATTTAGAATTAACAATTGGTTGGTTGTATCCGACGTTAATGAGTACCTATGGCGATCGCGGTAATGTGATTACTATAGAACGTCGCGCTCAGTGGCGGGGATACACTGTTAAAATATTACCCCTAGATCAAAATGCCACAGCAGCTGATATTAAATCTGTAGATGTCATAGTGGGTGGTGGCGCACAAGACCGTCAGCAAGAAATTGTCATGCGTGATTTGCAAGGCGCGAAAGCTGACGCCATGCGCGAGAAAATCGAAAATGGGACACCAGGAGTTTTTACCTGTGGTTCTCCCCAATTGCTGGGACACTATTACGAACCCGGCTTGGGACAACGTATTGAAGGTTTAGGAATACTCGATTTAGTTTCTGTACATCCTGGTGAAAATACTAAGCGTTGTATAGGCAACTTAGTAATTGAAGTGACAGCTTCACGTCTAGCGCGGGATTTAGCAGAGATGACGGGTAGTACGCCGTATTTAGTAGGCTTTGAAAATCACGGCGGACGTACCAAGCTGGGAAAAGTAGAAGCTTTGGGGCGAGTGGTGTACGGCTTAGGCAATAATGGTGAAGATGGGACAGAGGGAGCGTTTTATCAAAATGCGATCGCTACTTATTCTCACGGTCCTTTGTTACCTAAAAATCCCTTCGTGGCTGATTGGTTAATTCAAACCGCATTGCGGCTAAAGTATCAGCAGGCAATTACCCTAGAACCATTAGATGATGATCTTGCTTTGCAAGCACGGGAAGCAATGTTTCAGCGATTAAAGGTTACTTTACCAACTCGTGCAACGACGCAAGTTTGAATTTTTGCCATTGCTGAATGTTCTGACTAAGTGTATAAAAAACTTGCCAACTTGGCAGCATGATTTTGATTGTTTCTGGTAGAGTATTAAAAGTCAATTACTTGTGGGCTATATTTACCGACGTTTACTATACTTTTGGCTACATTCAGTTAACTTAGCTCTGCTAACGGAACAATAAAAATTGCTGATGTATTGACTACAGCAGCAACAAACAGAATAATGAGTTTTGGTTAATTTCCCTCGTCCCTCTTAAAAGACGAGGTATTTTTATTTGAGGAAACCGTTTAATTGCTCGATCCAAAAATAGATAGGACGTATTGAGCAGTGCCTTTTGACTTCACGGCGATACTAGCCTTTTTTAATCATCGACTGGAATTTATGCCAATTACGCCAATAATTATTAAGGAAATGGAAATAAGCTTGGTTAATGTGGCAGATTCACGAAACCAAATTATACCAATCATAGCTACTAGGATAGTTCCCAATCCCGCCCAAACAGAATAAGCTACACTGATTTCAAGTTTTTTGAGAGCCAGGGTCAAAAAAGTAAAACAAAATCCATAGAAAACAAATATTAACACTGAAGGGACTATTTTAGTAAATCCTTCTGATAGTTTCATGCAAGTTGTACCTGAAACTTCAAAAAGAATTGCTGCAATGAGGTAAATCCAACTTATTGACATATCTGTTGTGAGCAGTTGGTTATAAGTCTTTCATTATCTCTAGAAAAATCCAAAAATGCAATTCAATCAGTGTAATTATTACCATCCATAGCCAGATTTTACTAAGTATGAAAATCTACAATTTTCGGACTTCTTTTTTGAAGCTAGAACTTCCAGGAATTCAAGCTCAAGATGTGGATTTGCAAGTTGTGGAAAATGCTACCTGAGTGGTCAAAGTTAACTTACCATCGGTTGGCTAATTTTCGGTTTTACTTGTAAAATCCGTTCAATGTAATAAAAAGCGCTCTCCAAAAGTGAGCGCTTTTTAGCATGATTTAATGGGCCTATACAGGTTTTTTTGGAAAGTGCAAAATTTTAAATCTTGTAGAGTAGCCAGTGGGTTGCTTTGGTTGCCAAAGTTGTAGTAACTGGCGTTGGGTTATCACCTTGGGTAACCCACTACTTGAGATTTGAGGTGCGTTATGGAGAATGTCCGTAACGCACTCTAGAAACTTGCTCTTTATTAAATCCAGATTTCTTAAGTTAAGCGTTGAGCGCTTCCTCTTGATGTGTTTCGATCACACAATCAGAAGTGGCATAGGCAACACAGGTGAGAACCCATCCCGCATCCATTTGATCGTTGTCCAAGAAGTTCTGATCCGATTGGTCAACTGTACCTGAAACCAGCTTGCCGACACAGGTAGAGCAAGAACCAGCGTTGCAGGAGTAAGGTAAGTCCAGATTGTATTCCTCGTTAGCAATCTCTAAGATGTACTCATCATCAGGAACGTCAATTACTTGTTCACCATCTGGGGTCTTTAATGTGACCTTGTAAGTTGCCATGTAAAAATCCCTAACTAATATAAACTCCATTTTCGATACTACGGGTTTATGTGCTGCTAGTCTAGAGTTATTTGTGGTTGACTTTTCTAAATTCAAAAAGCAGCAGTGGGGCTAGTTTACATCTACCATAAGGTGGACAGGAAAATTACAGAGCGAAAAATGTGGCGATCGCTTCAGCAAATCCTTCAAATGAACTATAATCCTTAGACACGATGGAGACATTCATTCCCAATTTTTGAGCATTAGCTGTTGTGTACGGGCCAAAGCACGCGATCGCGCAATCTCCATAATCCCTTGGGGAGTTGACCATTCTCAAAAAGCTTTCTACTTCTGCGGTGCTACTAAAAGCGATCGCATCTATCTTACCTTGACGCATCAAGTCTAATTCAATACTGTAGATATTTTTATCTAAACCTTGTGTGATATATGCAGGAACGCGAGTTACTTGTATGCCTAAATTCTCTAAGTCTGTAACTAAATTGGGTATAACATTAGGTTCCGGCAAACCCACAACTTCTGGAGCAGGCACAAGCACTTTTTTTTGATGAATTTCGGCAATTTTTTCTAATTCTGCGACAATTCCGGCTGGACTAGATTCTCTGGGAATTAAATCTACCTTACCACTAAAAGAGAATAAGCTTTCTGAATCTTTTCCCAATGCACATAATTGGCAATTTTCTAGCACAGATACAGGAATATTTAAATCATTCATGCGGTGAAAAAATGCAATGATTCCGTTTCTGCTTGTGAAAATAATCCAATCAAATTCTTTTATGCGGCTCAAAGAGTTGTCTAACTGAGTATAGTTTGATAAATAACAGGTTTCGATAGTAGGCATCAAAACAGGTAGCCCACCTTTTTTGATAATTTGTTCAGACAACCTACAAGCATAATTTCTCGGTGCTGTGACTAAAATTCTCTTGCTATGTAGAGGTAATTTGCTAGATGGTGTGAGCAAATTCATTTCTGTTGATTCGATATGCATTGGTCAATATAAAAATGGTAAAAGACGAGCGTATGCGCGAGAATTCTTTATTGATCGAAGAAAGGCAGAGGGCAGAAGGCTTTTATGGAATTGTGACTCCAGATTCTGATGCCCGTGACCGCTAGGGAACAAGGGTTAAGACCCCGACCAAATTTTTAATTTGGTCGCTCTCTCAACAGGAGGGGTCGCAAGCCCCTAGATCACATACAAAATTAGTTACATCGAATCCCTGCCCAGATGAAAGCTTGCCAACTGGGGTCTGGTCGCACTGGCCCAATTATTTCTACGTCATAATCAGTTTTGCTATTGACCAAATACTCAGCAGCAGTATACCCGCTATCCATTAAATGTTCTTTTGGCATATGGTACTGCTACCCGACCACGGTGATGCCAACAAAAGCAACTATTGCCACTCGCGGTAATAGTTGCTCTCTTTCCTCATCTAGCCGTGTATTACTTCGTTGATGATACTGATTTTTTCTGAACCATTGCTCCAGTAAAAATATTCCACCGGAAAAATCTGGATTTTTGTAACTTCACTGTGTAGATTCCTATATTACAATAAAAGTCAGATACGTACTACTAATGGATGTTTATCAAATTAAGTATTTTTTGGCAATTGCAGAGATGGGTGGATTTACCAAAGCTGCGGAACATCTATTTGTCTCTCAGCCTTCTTTATCAGCAGGTATTAAAAAACTAGAGCAAGAACTAGGTGTTACTTTGTTCGAGCGTGGGGGAAGACGTGCCATTCTAACTCCTGCGGGCAAGCATTTTTTAGAAAAAGCAAAGACGATCTTGGATGAATATCAGTCAGCAATGCGTGAACTCAAGGGCTTCCAAACTAAGGAAACGCTGAAAATCGGCGCTCTGCGGACAATTCGGATTACTGAATTATCTGGGCTGATTGGTGGTTTTCGGGCAAAGTATCCTAATATGTCCATCGAATTGTGCGATGGCAATATTGAAGAACTGAGAAGATGGTTACAGGAAGGCGAAATCGATTTGGCTGTTTCGGTATTGGGGAGCTGTGTAGATTCTAAAACCTCTCTACCTCTATTTGAACAACGTCGCCTACTAGCAGTAGCCAAAACACATCCACTGGCTCAAAGGGAAACTGTCAGCTTGGCTGAACTAGATGGACTCCCATATATCGAGCGGATCAATTGTGAAATGTGGGGAGAATCGCAGAATTTGTTTGAATCCCAAGGTATTAATCTGCATACTGTGTACAAAGCGGATCATGAGGAGTGGGTTATATCTTTGGTTATAGCAGGTTTAGGAGTGGCGATTATGCCAGAATGGCAAGGTATACCTGAGATTGCATACATTCCTATTACTAACTTAAATCTCGTTCGCACAGTTGGACTGATTTGGAGAATGCGACAGGAGTCAGAGCTTGTTAGTGTATTTCGCAACTTTGCAACTACTTACAATTGGTACAAAGGGAGTGCGCTCAAAAGCAGTAGTCTTCCTCAAAGAGTAATAGTAGTCATGAAATAAGCAACCGATGCTGTTAGCAAACTTACAACAGTTTGCAAGTAAGTGAGGTACAAAATGCAGAACTCAAAATTAGATATAAAGAGTTTCTACCTCCTACCTCCTGTCTCCAAACCCGTAGCTTTGTACTTCATGCAAAAGAAAACTGCTGTAAAAGTAGACTGACACTTAATTTCGGGCACGATGCCCAATTTGCTTCACCAATATTTCGGATATCTACTTTCGCGGGTAAAATTATTATAGAGAAGTGCAACTAAGATTAAAACTATTGCTCCAAAAACAGTGGGAAACAGCAGAAAACTCCAGACTGGTTTTGTTAGATAAATAATAACTGGATTGGAGCCTGCTGGTGGGTGAGTTGTTCGGGTAAGCATCATCACAGAAATGGCAGTACCAACAGCGATCGCAACTGACCACCATGTTGCTCCAAAAAGCGTCAGGCATACCAAACCAACAAAGGAACTCAAAAAGTGACCTCCAAGCACATTTCGCGGTTGTGAAAACGGCACATCTGGAAACCCAAAGACCAAAACGCACGATGCTCCAAAAGAGCCTAGTACAAGTGGTACAGAATATGTATTGGAGAGAAGTGCAACCGCACTTATTGCCAGAAATCCCCCTAACCAAGCAAGTATTATTGCTTTAGCCGAATGCTTAGGAGGTAGTTTAGTGTTATCCCCTTTTAGCTTCTCAAAGAGATTTATCCGAGACGCTGTTTTTCTGGTGTTACCAGTATCGCTGTTTGATTGCCTAACCATACACATTTACCTCAAATTATTAGCTACTTTGTACAGACTGGTCTGTCTAACACGGTTAAAAAAATAAATGGTTGAAAAAGAATACACAATTCAGAAATTTTGACGCTCTCTACGCCTGCGCTATCCACCAGTCGCACAGAATTCAAAATTGAATTCTGAGTTCTGACTCCTGAATTCTTTATTGTGAACTAATTAATTGCTTAACTGCTTCTCGTGCAGCTTGAATAGACTCTGTTGACCGATAAATTTGACTATTAGTAATTGCTCCTTCAAACAGAAGATAGATCAAATCCGCCAACATTGCTGTGTTATTTTTTGGGGTTGAAATATTCAATCTTTCAACAAGTTGCCTAATATAATCGTGCAAAGCATTTTTGTGATTTACAACCAAGAGCCGAATTTTACTGTCGGGTGACGGAAATTCGGAGGCGATGTTTAAGAAAGCACAACCTCTAAAGTTGCTATCAGGCAACCACCGTTCTAGAAAAGTAAACAGGCTCAACAAACGTTCTAGGTCATCTTCATACTGTTCAACCTCTTGCTGCAACCAGGAAAACCAATCTTGATCGCGCTTGTGCAAGTACGCTATACACAACTCTTCTTTGGAGGAAAAGTGGTGATAAAAACTTGCTTTGGCTACCCCTGCTTCGGCAATCACTTGATTAATACCAGTAACATGGTAGCCTTGCTCGTAAAACAGCCTAGATGCCGTTTTTAAGATTTTTGTACTGGAGTCACCAGATAAATTTTGTGAGGTCATAAAATAAGAATACTTTAGACAGACAAGTCTGTCTAGTCCTAATCTGAATATTTTTAAACCTTCAGTTGGCAGCGTTTCAGCGCCTCCTTTACTAACAAATCCTTGCGAACCTTACCCGTTGCCGTCTTAGGCAAGTCGGCAAAGAAAAACACTTGAGGTTGCTTGTAAGAAGCAAGTTGAGACTCACAAAAATCGCGCAAGTCTTTTCCGGTCACGCCTTGGGAGTTACCTGCTTCGACGAAAGCCACCAGTAGGGTGCGGTTTTTTCCTAGCTCTTCAGGTGAGATACCGATGACCGCAGCTTCTCGCACCTGTTCGTGTCGGCACAGCACATTCTCAATCTCAATAGAGGAAATGTTCTCCCAACCGTAGTCAGTTTCTACGTAAATTAAATCCTTCAGGCGGTCTCGAATCTCCAGATAGCCATCTGGATAAATAATTGCCACATCACCGGTGTGGAACCACCCATCTCGGAAGGCTTTTTCAGTAGCTTCCGGATTGTTATAGTAGCCTGGCGCTACTGTATTACCCGCCACGATCACTTCCCCCAAGGTTGAACCGTCCCAAGGAACGTCTTGCTTTGAGGCATCGACCACTCGCAACCCCGTTCCGGCATGGATAGTTGCCACTCCTTGACGGGCGCGCTTGAGGGCGCGGCTGGAAGGGGGCAATGCCTGCCACTCTTCTTGCTCTTCACAGACGGTGTAGGGGCCGAAGGTTTCATTTAACCCATATTGATGGATGAGCTTAACTCCCATCTCATCTAATTGCTGGATCAGCGTGGGAGCAGGAGCAGCTCCCCCTGTGGTAATCGTCAGCCCCCGAAATGCTTCTTTGTCGCCAGGAGCTGATGCTAGCGATCGCACAAGGCGAGGCGCACCAGATAGGTGGGTAATTTGATACTTGGAGACTGCCTGACACACCACAGAGGTATCTCGGATTTGATGACTTGGCAGGATAACTTGAGTGGCTCCCACGGCAACATTTACCCACATATGCCCCCACCCATTCACATGAAACATGGGGAGCAGCCACAAATACTTCGAGGTTCGGTTGACTCCAATCATCAATGCCTGCCCTAGTGCATTTAGGTAAGCACCTCGGTGATTGCAAATTACCCCTTTTGGACGGCCAGTAGTACCGGAAGTAAAGTTGATGGCGAGGGGATCGAGTTCGCTGACAACGGTTTGATCCAGCCGAAAATCCCCATTTTCGCCCGCCAGACAGGTTTCGTAGTCGAGGACTCCAGAATCGATTGGGTTGGCAGCGCGATTGATAACAATAACTTGTTGCAAGTGGGAAAGGGTAATCTGAGGGCCAAGGAGGATTTTCTCGCTCAAGGAAGCATCCACAATCAAGACTTTCGCCTCGGAATAATCCAGTAAGGATAAGAGGTCTTGTGGTGCCAGCCAAGGATTAAGCATGACGATCGCTGCACCGATCGCTGGAATGCTGAAGTGGGCTTCGATTGTCTGTTGATTGTTTTCTGTCAGGAGAGCAACCCGATCTCCATACTCTACCTGAAGTCGCTTCAGTACTTGTGCCAGACAGCGAGAACGGTGCAATAGCTGGGCATAAGTCACTATTCCATCAGGGTAGGCGATCGCGCTTCGGTTAGGAAATGCCTGACCACTGCGCTCTAAGAAAGTGGTTGGACTTAAGGGTACATAAGAATGCATAAGTTCTTTTTAATTAGAAGTGATATAGCAATCGGGGAGTATAAAGTAGCCGTAAAATTACTTATTATGTAAATAATTTTACTTAGATTGTAAAATTTAGTAATACAAATACTCACAACCCCCTTGGTTATGGTGCCAGAATGTATGCGTAACCAAAACAAAGAAACTACCGTTGAAGATTTTGGTACTCTGACCAAAAGAGGACAAGGGGAGCGGGAGACAAGGAGAGAGATTTATCGTAAATAAAAGGGTTTAAGACCCCTACCTCTACAGGTAGCCCCAGTTTCAGTCGGGGTTTAAATCCCCCGGAGTTGCTCCTCTTGGGGAGACCCCAAGACCGCACTCCTCTTCGTCTGAAATTGTCTTTAATGCGTGAATTTTGAATTTTGAATTGTTAATAAAGATTGTCCCCTATCCTCTTCCATCACCGCCAAATCAGAGTAATTCACACCAACAACTATCCTCAAACAGGCTTAACATCTTCATTGCCTGAAGCAAACTCGTTCCACAAATCAGGCCGTTGCTTGACCTTGATATAACGCGTAGCCAAAATGGTGCAGCCATTGATGGAAGCCATTGTATGAAAGGTGCCTGGTGAGCGAAGTATTAAGGAGCCGGGCAAGAACGTCACACCATTTTCTATATAATCCCCGGTTAACACCACGACCATTTCATATCCGATATGTTCATGCAAGGCGATAAATGCACCTGGCTCATATTTAAGAATTGCAGCATCAGGGCCTTGCGGATCTTGATCTACCAGACTAAAGATTGTGTGAATCCCAACACCTTTTCTCACCTCTGGTTGATAAGGTACGAACTCAAGATCGTCCGGTAAGGAAACACTTTCCATACCCAGGAACTTAATTACTCGGTCGTTGATGGAATTATATGGAAATGGGTCGAACTTTACTTGTCCATTGCTCATCAATTGGCCATTTCTGGGAATTGGGGCATCAACTTTGTTTGTGCCGTTGTATCCCAATGAGGGTATTGTTGACATTTGGTTGTTCTGTGACATTTGCTTCTCAATATTTAAGTTGATTGAATCTTTCTTTGTTCCTGGCTAAGACCGTTGTAACCCCAGCTTTTTCCATCTATTTCCTGAATCGAAATATAGTTGGGGTGGGGCGCACTGCCAAGAGCCTCTGTAACGAGTCTCCAGGCTTGTGCTATCCACTCGGCTTTTTCTGAGTCGGTATTTGTTCCTTTTGTGATAAAAATGCTCAACTCAAAAATTGCTTGATCATCACTTTTAACAGCACCCCCTACATACCATTGCGCTTGGCGATCGGTGGCTTCAAAACGAACAACAATTACTTGTTTATTTTTCCTCAGAATGTTCTCAGTTATCAGAGATAAACTTTCAGCAAGGCTGTTTCTAATCTTCTCAGAAGATATATTATTAGCCCTTAGTGTGATGAGCGGCATAGCTTGTATTCCTTTTCGTTTAGTTAGTACTGCCACCAATGCTTAAACCGTAACGGCAAAGACATACACTTGGGCTTTGATCGTTTCAAGCACCTACGCAAGGCGTTTAAGTGAAGGAGAATCCTTTGTTGCCTTGGTTGCGGCGTTCTAAAATGCCCTTGAGAATGCCATCATAAACTCCGGCTCTGGCTTCGAGCATCCGCATTGCACTAGAGAACACCTTTTGCAAATCTTCAGAGGTGTTTATGTAGGGTTTTCCCGCAGCAAACCACCCTTCCCCGTGGTCTTCATCAAGTTCGCAGTGAACGACGAAGAATTTCACCATCTCTTCACTCAAACCGCGACGACGCAGATGTGCTAAAACTCGGCGCTGTTGGAGGGGAATTGCCAATTCTAAAGCTCCCATCCCGCCAATGCCATAGTGAAGTCCATCAGCAAACCAGCAAAGGTTAATCTTGGTATTGAGTAGGTGACAAGTCTCTGCGTTAATATCCTCTTCTCGCGCTCCGCCGAAGTAATCCATTAGGGGTTCAAATAAATTGGGGTGAGCCTGGGCGAAATCTCCCTGGCCAAACTCATCATGGAGATTGTGATAGAGTTCTTCGCGCATCTCAAAAGGCACAATCAGACTGAAGGCGGCAACGTGTAGGTGAAAGCGTTGCATGTTGACTCGGTAATTAGCAAGGAAGTAGCGGACTTCTTCATTGGTCAACTCATCGCGATCGAACAGGTCAAATAGAGGATGGTGGTTGACGCGATGCTGACTAATGCGCTCTTTTAGCCACGGCATGAAAACTTCAAAGCGATCGAGTTCAGCAGGAGGTTGTTCCTGGGGTAAGTATTGCTGCTCAACCTGCTCAATCAGGTGGCGAAGTTCCCATTCTCTGAGGAAGCGAGGAGTTGCTAACCCAAACCCTTCTCGCATCAAGCGCAAGTTCATGTCAAATAAAAGGAACTGAATTTTTCGCCAAGCTAGACCTCCTTTCTTTTGAAAAGCTTCATGTGCCAAATTTTCGACTTGCTCGATGGGGTAAACATACTGCTTAAAATATTCCTTAAGCACTTCCCAGGAATTGGCCTGTACTAAGTCAGATTTAACTGATAGTCTTTCAGAGTAATTCAATTGCAACATGATATTTATTCCTTGGTAAAATTAATGTGAATTCCTATTTTTTAGGAACTATGGTTATCAAACTGGCATTGAGCCTTTTATCACAACTAAAAGGTAAATAGGCTTGCTTTTCGTTGTCTATAACGGTGTTTCATACCAAAAATTAGCAACTTATCAACGCATAGCTACGTTGTCAAATGCTGTACCGAATAGGGTAAAGTTTAATTGGTAGTAGACAAACAAGCTTGTCTGAGAATTTCGGGTTAAATAGCAATTCTATTTTTGTAACCCTGTGTTAGCATACCTTTCAAACGTTGCGTGATGAGTTAGTGTCAGGTTCGCTACTTTTTCCCATATTGTAGGTGCAAGAGCGTTTCAAAGTTCCATTAGGGTTTTATAAAATCTGAACTAAATCTTATAAAACCCTTTTGTGTTAACCTTCCCTAGTCTTTTTTCTGGTATTGCGATAACCAGAATAATTATTAATTCATAATTTTGGAAACAACCCCTTCAATTGATGGATGAAATAAATTTATTTCTTAATCAATAAAGTGCATTCATGGATGGGATTTTAATTATGAATTATTAATTATAAGACTCCTGTATGATTCTCAACAATATTTCAGATAAAACGTCGCTCAAACGGGCTTTTCACTCTTAGTATGTTTTCAAAATCTTTGGAGGAGTCCTATATTCATTATGAATTATTTTGACTATGCCAATTTCTCAATCGTAATGCGTGCTATCTGGTAGCCTGGAACCGTAAAATCAGCATTAACAAATCTAGAATCGCTCAGAATCGGCCCATTTGGGATAAAGCCTGGGTGTTGAAGAACCACACCCTCTTCTTCAGGAATGCCAGTGTTAGGAACCTGCTGACCGAAGAAAGCAGTATTTGTGGGATTTTCATCGTTGACTTCAGTACCAGCATCGTTTACCTCAGCGCCAGTTACTACAAAGCTAGTAGGGATAAAATTCCCATCACAATCAAAGATTTTGTGTTCAAGCGGGTTATCGTTAGCAATGAAGGCATCATTACTAGGGATGACCATTGTTGCGTAGCTGAAATACTGGCTACTCGAAATCTGGTTCTTATTGACCGTTAAAGTCACTGAGGCAGTTTGACCAGGGGCAATTGGAGCAATGGGACGAGCGGGACCACCGAATATTGTCCCTTGGACAAGACCCGATCCACTCTCAGAAAAGAACTCAGCAAAGGGTTCAGTTAAGCCATCCTCCACTAAAGACTCCAAACGTGGGTTCGCCAGGGATTTGCCTTGCTCGTAGATCTTAAATGTGCCATTGTGTATACCAAACCAAAGGGGAGTAAGGAACGTGCCCTTTTCTGGCGCTAGGTTTTGAATACTGACTTTCAAGGTCACAGATACCGCAGATGATGTCGGTGTTAGGAAGTTTTCAAACACGAAATCTGCCAATTTGGTGCCAGAGACATAAGCAGCATCTGCATCCCATTGATAATGGACACCGAGATAAACACGGCTGCGGCCATTTTCCAAAGCTGCTGAGGAGAAACTATTAAATGTGCGTGTGATCCTAATGCCATTATTACCCCTAGCAGCTGGATCTTCAGATGTTGCCGTGAAGGTAACATTGTCCGTGCCAAAGAAGTTGCGTAGGATGCCTGAATGGATGGCTCCGAAAGTTGCGTGACCAGAAATATACGCTGGGAACGGAGGCGAAAAACGAGTGCCATCAAGATTGGGCGACAGAGGTTTCCAGGTCGGGTCGGCGATGGTTGCAGGGTTTCCATCGGTATTTGCCAATTGAATTGCACTCTCTGGTCTCCACAAGTCCAAATCGGTGTCGTACTTGGCATCCCAAGCCAAGATTCCGGCATCCCCTAAACCTAAACCCACAAGGGCAAACAGTCGTGCATTCTCGGAAAAGCTCAGACCCTTCAATTTAGAGACAATCTGGGTTATGCTATACAGTTGTCCGGGTGGCTTATAGGTTCCATCAAGATCGTTTGCCCAGAAAAGAGCAATATCAGTTTGTTCTTGGGTGCGATCGCTAGAGTTAGCAAAACCAAGTCGTTTTACTTCATTGACTTGAGCAGCATATTCGACGCTGGCAAGCAGAGCCTGTTTGGTCTTGAAGCCAGCTGGTCGAGTTGGACGGAAGCGCTCTATTTGTGTCTTTGAGAAAGGTTTCACTTTACCCCAATTCGGAGTAACTGGAGCGCCAGAACCGGTTGGACGCCAATCACCGGGCTGATTTCCAGGAGTATAAGGGGTGTTGTCGTTATACCCGTCCCCTTGGCGATTTTGAATGATTGCTTGAGCCGCTGCTATGCCAAGTTCTTTACCATCTCCGATGCTCTGTAGCGATACACCACTTGTTTCAAGTTCTTCAATGGCTTTTTTGCGTTCTGCATCGAAGAAGCTATTGTTTTTATCCTTGGACTTGGGAAAATTAGCATTGGGATAAACAATGTCGCTGGTTAATACAGTATATGCAGCGTAAATTGCTGCCGCTTCTTTGGAAGCCCCTGGATTTGCTGGGATGATTTCTAAATATGGTTTGTGTGTCTTCTCGATGGAATTGACTGCATCATATATTGCAGCATGTAACATAGCACCTGTACGGGCGATCGGTCCAGGAGCACCGCCGTTTAGACGGATTGCTTGTAGATATACATTGTTCCAATTGATAACTTGATCTGTCATAAAATTCCTTTGTATTTTGTTTGTTTTTGTCCCACTATGGGTAAAGTTAAGTTCAAACCTTATCCAGTTAGGCGGTTAAAATCACAGTCACACAGACTAAATTGGGTGCATCTAACTTTTGCACTTTTGTAGTTACAAACTGATCTACAAACTGAGATTGATGCTTTTCGTATTGTTTTCCAAATATTTTTGCGAAGCTGAGATACTCTCGACTAAATCTGCCTCTATAAGTTAGAAAGTAGATGATTTTCCTCTTTAATTTATAGTGGTGGGCTTCGTTCATTTAACTGCAAAGTCCATTTTTGAAGACTCGATGTGAGGTTTGAGGTTAAATATTGTTGGCTATATTTCATTACCGCATTTTGTCGAAATCTTTGTATTCGGTCTTTGAAAGCGTATTGTTGAAATTTTGAGTATTAGATTGAGAAGTTGTGTCACTCTTGACAGACCAAAGTTTGATAGTTTGGTCGCCACTACCACTAGCTAAAGTTTGACCATCCGGACTGAAAGCAACAGACCACACGGGGTTGGCGTGCCCTACAAAGTTATCTATAAGTTGACCAGTAGCTAGATCCCATAGCTTGATTCTTCTGTCATAACTACCACTAGCTAAAGTTTGACCATCTGGACTGAAAGCAACAGACCAGACGGCTCCAGAATGCCCCGCCAGTGTATGTAACACTTTGCGATCGCTCAAATGCCACAGCTTGATTGTTTTATCAACACTGCCACTAGCTAAAGTTTGACCATCTGGACTGAAGGCAACAGACCACACAGCTCCAGAATGTCCCATTATGGTGTGCACAAGCATAGGACTGCGAGTATCTAACTGCCAAATCTTTATGTAGCCATTCATGCTACCACTCACTAAGGTCTGGTTATCGGGACTAAAAGCAATAGACCTCACCCAGTCTGCATTTTGGAGCGTAAAGAGTTGTTTGCCGGTGTCCAGATTCCAAAGCTTAATGGTCTTATCGGCACTGCCACTCGCAAGTAATTTCCCGTTGGCACTTATAGCAACAGCCTCTACATCATCTTTATGTCCATCAAGGGTACTCATGAGAGTACTTGTCTCCAGATTCCACAGCTTAATCCGGTTATCCCAGCTGCCACTAGCAAGGATACGGCCATCAGCACTGATGGCGAGGGATGTTACGGCATCAGCATGACCTTTGAGGGTATAGACTAATTTGCCACTATGTAGATCCCAAATCTTAATCGTGCCATCATAGCTGCCATTGACGAGAGTCTTGCCATCCGGAGTAATGGCGATCGCATAAATCCACACTGAATGGTCTTTGAGGGTGCGATAAGGTTGAATGGTTGGCAGAGATCTAACACCATCTGTAAACATTTCCAATGGCGACTGTAATCTAGACAAACTGATTGCTATCAAGGCGACTGTGGTACTAATTGCCAACCCTGTTGTAAATTTATTATAAACTGGTTTTAACAGCATCAATAGTCTCTCCAATTACACAATATATTTAACAAATAGTGAGTTATTTAGTGATGTTAATTGGCAAGTTTTCTTGAGTTTTATTACCCTCGTATTTTTGTTTTTTAGCCTGGTATTCAAGCCCAAGCCTGATAATAAATAAAACTGTAAGTGAAACAATAGCCACAATACTAATAGGCGTTAAATATGTCCAATGTCCAGACATCTTGTCCCAGATATGCCAGGTCAAAAGAAACATAGCAAAGTAAGTCAGTTTGTGTAATTGCTTCCAGTTTTTTTTCAGCTTTTTTACACTCCAGTCGTTAGAAGTTATAGCTAAAAGTGTAAAAATTATAAAAGTGCTTATTCCCTGGATATAAATCCAAGATGTTTTTATGTCAAAAAAATCAAAATTTCTTTTCTCAACCATCAGCAATCCGTGACCTAAAGCTAAAAAGAAAGAAATAATACCGATAATGCGGCGACGTTTCAGCAGCCATTTAGGAATGCCAGTCTCTTTAGTTTGGGGAAAAACAATTCTCAGAATTGTGGGAAGTAATGTAAGAGAATAGCTAGCTAATGCCATAAATCCGAGAATATTAGCTAAAGATGGTTCATCTATTCTGACCATGATTAATCTCTATTAATTTTCTGAACATAATTGATGCTTTAAGTGTATTTAGTAAAATACTAGTAATATTCTCATTCAATAGGTATTTTTGAGATTAAGTAACCTATTTTTTAGGAGAAAAAATGTTCTAACTTTTACAGTAATAATTCAGGAATTAGAATAGTTCAAAAATCAGGATAACATTTGATGAATATAGGAGATTGGTTATAATTTTTGACTTATAAATGCTAATTCTTTTTCTTTTATTCTGTAAGTTTTAATTTTATTCTGTTATCAATCAGCGGCTTCCAGACGTAATCTTATTAATCTATCAGCGCATAATTTAGCTTTTATGCATTTTTTTTTGAAACTTAGTTTAGTCTGTCAAAAATTGACAATTTTGAAGTAAGTTGAATTATTACCTTCAGCGCCTTAATCAGGGTCAGCAAAATCAACTTAGTTTATGCATGATTTCAATTTTCATAACAAAACTTAATAAAGTTAAGTTTGCTGACAGCCCTAATAAGGGCATAATCTGGAAAAAGGCACTCAAGGTTTAAAATTAGTGTTACTAGCAGCGTATTGGTAAAATATCTGACGCCAATTTTGCTCCAAGAGTTGACACCGGGCCAGTTCAGCCGCAGCATCTCGGTCTTGACGTCGCAGATAAATTTCCATAACGCGAGTAATTGTCCATTGAGGAAAAGGGCGATCGACAAGTTTCACCACCAGATTAGGTTTGACATAACCCTCTGTTAGCACCCGAAAATACCAACCACCACGGTTAGTTTTCAGGACTCGAGTGGGTAGGTCTTTGAGTTGCCACTTACGAGCAAGCTTCCAACATGGTAAACGCGGTTGTGAGACTTGCACGCAGACTTCGCCGATCGCATAAGTATCGCCAATGCAGACAGATTCCTCTGTTTGTCCAGAAATAGTAAAATTTTCACCGAATGCTCCGTATGGCATCTTCAAGGGGGCTAATTCTTGATTCCACCCAGGATAATGCTCAGCTGAGTAGCTAAGCACTGCCTTTTCTGGACCACCGTGGACGGTCAAGTCTGCTTGACCGTCACCAATCAGGTTGGTTTCTCCTAACCAAATAGATCCTTGGACTGGTTCCTTGAAAATCCCTGTTGACCAAGGACGGTTATTTGGGTCGGATGCACCTTCAACGCCAAAATGTTTTGGTAAACTGACTTGAATAGAAAGTAGGGTAGGCGCGTTCATACTTATGACTGTAGTGGTAAGTTCAAGCTGTTAATTTAGGCTACCTTCGCGTCTTTGGGTAGTACTTTAGGGAAATCTACTTCGGTTTCAGCTATGTGGTTGAAGTAGTTGGTGAAGATATTGAGGATAACATTGGCAATAATCTCGGCAATTTCAGCATCGACATAACCCGCTTGGCGTAAACGGTTAAGATAGTCCGTAGTTACTTTACCCTGGTTAACTACGATCGCGCGGGCAAATTTCAATGCTACATCAATCTTTGGATCGTCGGAAAATGAGAGGCGACCAGATATCTGATCGTGCTCGCTCAACCCTACCATCTTCCCGATGGTAGTGTGTGCTGATAAACAATATTCACAGCTATTAATTTCGGCAACTGCTAAGGCAATTTGCTCGCGTAATTGAGGACTGAGAACACCTCCACCCAAGGCGTTGCTAAAGCTCAAATAACCTTCTAGCACAGCGGGCGAGTTTGCCATTGTCCGCATCATGTTCGGTACTATACCCAATTGTCCTTGGACTTGAGCCAATAACTCTCTGACTTTGCCAGTTGTTTGGGTTGGATCTAAGGCTACTAGTTTGACCATCTTTGTGTTGTGGGATTAAGGATTGACTATATCTCCTATAATTGACCCAATCACTATATAAAGCCAGACGATTTTTTGCATCAAATCCATAGATAGTGTCTATAACAGGACTTACGCAACTGGCACAGGCGATCGCTAAATATTAGTACATTAGTATTATGTGACAGACGCAACTGGCACAGGGCGATCGCTAAATTTTAGTACATCTGGATGAAAAATACAGATAATAGAAAGATATTGCAGAAATTAGTAACAATAATCAATTGTGTAAAATCCTCGGCAAATTTTTTGAGAAAATTAGTGGAGAGTTGTACAGTGACTTTTTAATTGTCTCTGTGTCAAATTAATGTCATTGAAGGTGTAAAGCTTGCATTCTCTAGCTTTAAGCCCAAAAGTAGCACCGGGAGCCTACAAGTTATATCAACGCAAACATCTGCAAGCCTATATGCGTAAGGTTTAATTCGATGACACTAATTCGTCTCAACGTCATTTAACTTGTCACTGTACAAAAAGTTATAAACTTATGCAAAATCGAACTTGGCAACCACCTGATTTTTTTCAACTAAATGGTAAATTTGTCACACTTATTCCCTTAATTCCAGAAAGAGATATAAATGCTTTATATGCAGCTTCACATGGTAGTCCGGAAAAGGAAGCTGTATGGAATTATTTATTTTATGGGCCATTTGATACCCCTTTTATGATGAAAGACTGGATGGAAACAAACCTAGCAGGGAAATGCGATCCTCTGACTTGGACAGTCTTTGAAAACTCAGCAAATACTCCAGTGGGGATTGTAGCATTACTGGCGATCGCTCACAATCATGGTCGTGCTGAAATCGGTCATGTATGGTTTACTCCGGCAGTCCACAAAAGTAAAGTGAATACAGAATCACAGTTTTTATTACTTCAACATCTTTTCGATCGCCATTCTTATCGTAGAGTTGAGTGGAAATGTGATTCCCTCAATCATGCAAGTCGGACTACCGCTGCACGTATGGGATTCATTTATGAAGGTCGTTTTCGACAACATATGTTTGTGCGTGGAAAAAACAGAGATACTGATTGGTTCGCTATGACAGATAAAGAATGGCCACGCTGTAAAAATAATTTTGAAAAATGGCTTGATTCCAACGAAAAAATTTCTTTAATGGAACTAAACAACAGTTAGTGCCAAAAGTCACGTCGCTTTGCTCCGAATTCAAAATTCAAAATGACGCTCGCGGACTCGCTAACGCTACGCTAACAAAATTCAAAATTAATAATCCCTCTAAATTTATTTATGGGCTTGTATCAGGAGTCTGTTTCGGTCAAATAGCATAGGAAAGCAATCTGAATTTTGAATTCTTCTTCACAAACGATCCGATCTTGGTAGAATCAAAATGACACTCCTGCAAGTGAAGCAATGAATTCAAACGTAATCGGTGGAGAGCTAGAAGTTTGCTGCGCTTCCCCCATAACTGGGTTTTACCGCGACGGCTTGTGTCGTACAGGTGGTCAGGATTTTGGGTCGCACGTTATATGTGCCCAACTAACACAAGAATTCCTTGAGTTTACCAAGTCGCGGGGAAATGACCTAAGTACACCTGTTCCTGAATTCAATTTTCCGGGACTCAAACCTGGCGATCGCTGGTGTTTGTGTGCTTCTCGGTGGAAAGAAGCCCTTGATGCTGGCGTTGCTCCTCCAGTAATCCTCTCAGGAACTCACCCTAGAGCTTTAGAAGTAGTTTCCTTAGAGGTTTTAAAACAACATGCCCTAACTTCTTCTTGATTGGGCATTAGTCATTTGTCATTAGTCATTAGTCATTTGTCATTACTTCAGGAGTTACTCACAAAGATTGTCTGTTGAGACTGGGTTAGTGGTGGTTAGGGTATATGGGTGTAAGGGTTTTGAATACCTACACCCCTAAACCTCTATACCCTTGCACCCTTCCCTAAACCCTTGATTTTTCGTCTTGATGCGTAAGTCCTATAGTTTATTTCTCCCCCTGCCTCCCCTGCCTCCCCTGCTTCCTCTGCCCCAGTCCCCACTAACTGACCGGAACTTCCACAGGTAGTTTCAATACATTAACAACCACACCAATTAATTTAGTGGGGTCAATTGGTTTGGGTAGATGCTGTTGAAATCCGGCTGCAAGTGCTTGTAAGCGATCTTCGTCTCGTGTGTATGCAGTTAAAGCGATCGCGGGAATGCGTCCGCCTTTTTCTGGTTCTAAAGAACGCAGTTTACGAATCAGCGTATAACCATCTTGCTCTGACATACCGATGTCGCTAATCAGGATATCTGGTTTTGCTTGTTCTAGTACTGCTAGGGCTTCATCTACTGATGCCACCGCAGTGGCAACGGCCCCATAGTCCTCAAACATAAAACTGAGAAAGTTACGGGTATCGGCTTCATCATCTACAACTAAAACTTTTAATCCAGCTAGGGGAGTCGAGACCTCAGAGGAGGAAATTTCTCCTGCTTGTCTACTGCCTTTGTTACTCCTATTGTCTTGTAGCAATGGCAATCTGACAGTAAAGGTTGCTCCTTTTTCTGTGCCTGGACTTTCGGCAGAGATAGTGCCCTTATGTAGTTCCACTAAGTGACGGACGATCGCTAATCCTAGTCCTAGCCCATTGTGCGATCGTGTTGTAGTGCTGTCTGCTTGCCGGAAACGCTCAAATACTTTCGGTAAAAACTCTGGACTGATGCCAATGCCTGTATCGGTTACTTGAATTTGCGCGTATTGGAATTTTTTATTTTGGACTTCGGCCTCGCTCAGTCGAACGATTTGGCATTTTGGATTATTACTTTGATCGGTGTTTGAGGAGTTGGAATTTTCATCTTGAGATTCCAATCCTAAAGACGCTTTATTACTCCCTAAAGGAGGGGTATCGTTAATTGAATATCCAAAATAGGTAGATAGTATGACTTCTACCCTACCGCCTTTTTGTGTAAACTTAATGGCATTAGTTAATAGATTCCAAACAACTTGCTGTAAACGGGCTGGATCGCCATATACTGACCCGACAGAAGTATCTAAAACAGTATTTAATTGAATATCTTTTGCTTCTGCCAAGGGACGCACTGCCTCTAAAGCTGCTTCCATCACCGAGATCAAATTCACAGCACATATATTGAGTCGCAACTGACCACGGATAATCCTTGATACATCCAAGATATCCTCAATCAGTTGCATTTGAGATGTGGCGTTGCGTTCGATCGCCTCTAGGGCGCGGGAAGTAGCTTTATCATCAAGCTTCTTAGAACGGAGGATTTTTGACCACCCAAGCATCGAAGTTAGCGGTGTGCGGAGTTCGTGGGAGAGAACAGCAAGAAACTCATCTTTCATGCGATTTGCGGCTTCAGCTTCCTGTCTTGCCGTTTGTTCTCGAATTACTTGAGCGCGGACTTCTTCTGCTTGCTTGCGTTCAGTAATATCTTCGAGAGTGCCTACATACCCCAGTAATTCCCCTTGGCCCGAAAGCATCGGTGATGAGCGAACCTGAACCCAACGAACATTGCCATGAGCAGTTTGAAAGCGAAATTCTTCGGAGTAGTCGCGACCTTCATTAATATAGGCAGACCAACTAGTAACTGCTCGTTCTCTATCTTCAGGATGAACAGATTCCAGCCATCTTTTTTCTATGCTCTCTGCCGCTTTCATGCCACAGATTGTCTGATAACGCGGATTCGTGTACCGACAGCGCCCTTCTGTATCGATTTCAAAAATACCAACAGGCGAACAGGTACTCAAAGAACGAAATCTCTCTTCACTTTGCCTGAGTTCGGCATTAACAGCTACTAGCTGGGCTGCTTGTAGCTTGACAGCTTCTGTTTTCTTGAATAGTTCTGCGAATACTGTGACTTTAGAAGTTAAGATATTCGGGTCGAGGGGTTTGAGCAAATAATCCACTGCACCCAAGGCATAGCCTTTAAAAAGCATTTGGTCGCTGGTGCTGAAGGCGGTAAGAAAGATGATTGGCGTATGACGCGATCGCCCGCGATTGCGAATCAAAGTAGCAGTTTCAAAGCCATCCATCCCTGGCATTTGCACATCAAGCAAAATGACTGCAAAGTCCTGATGCAGCAGACACCTTAAAGCTTCTTCCCCAGAAGTAGCCCTCACCAGATTTTCACCCAGTTTTTCTAGGATTGCCTCTAGTGCAAGTAAATTTTCCAGCTTATCATCTACCAGGAGGATGTTTACTTTAGGTTCCATCTGCATGGGTTTATTTCCGTGATAAGTAACAAAGCTTGACCATTTGGTCAGCAATGTCTGAGAGTGTCAAAATCCAGTCTACTGCAACAGCAGAAATTGCTGCCTCTGGCATAATACAGCTCTCAGCGGTGGCAGGTTCTTGTACAATAGTGATTCCTCCCCGCGCTTTGATTTTTTTTAAGCCTTGCATACCATCGTGGTTGGCTCCTGTCAATATTATACCGATAACTTCATCACCATAGATATCAGCTGCCGACTCAAATAATACATCAATTGATGGTCGGGCATAGGAAACAGGCTCATCGGTAGAAAGAGCAAAGTGACCTGGTTCAACGAGCAAGTGATAATCTGCTGGAGCTAGGTAGATATGTCTTGGTAGAATTTCGTCTTTGTCTTCCACTTCTCGAATCGGCAAGGAAATCGATTCTTGTAATAGTTGCTGGAGTCCGCTGTTCGATTCTTTGTGACGGTGTTGCACGATCGCGATCGGTACTGAAAAATCCGCTGGCAACCTCTCCAAAACGATTTTCAGTGCCGATAATCCACCCAATGAAGTACCAATTACTACAATTTGAAATGACACTAATTTAGGCCTCATACCCGCCGAATATGGTTATAGAGCATAGGACATTGAGATGAGGCAGAGGGGCACAGGAGAAAGACAGCTAGAACTTCTTCCCTGCTTCTCTGCTCCTGTGCTCTCCATTCCCTACTTCTCCCACAACTATTGAAAATTATATATTTTTGTCATTTGCTTTACAAATAAATATTTTATAAATGTGAAATACTTTACATAAAAGTATTCCATTTATGTTTAATAATATTTTAATTCATGCAAAGTTAGATACATTAATCAAACGTTTTTTTTGCTAAATAAATAGATTTTTAAGTTTTATTTTTTATTCTTTTGACAATTCATAAAAATTTACTTAAGCTAAAAGATAGGTTAAGCAAATCAACAAACAGCAGCAACTTTGTTTAGCTACATTAACAATTGCTTTTGCAGAGTATCGGCATGAGTAAAGGAATCGTCAGCAAAAATATTGTCTGTAGGCAAATTCACCAGATTTGACCACAAAAAGCTAAGACATGATTAAACATATTGCACCGCGCAAATATTAAATCAGTGAACAGTTATCGAGGTTTTAAAAGGGTATTGATAACTAATAACTGTTGAACAGATTCCGGTCATTTCTGGATGGATACTTGTGGTGATGTTAGTGAGTGTCCATACAACTATGAAATTCGGTTCAAGTGCGGTAAATATGTCCAGGAGAACACGATGCTTGAGTATTTTACATCTTTGAATGACCACAATTTGCCGTATCCAGATACGATTCACCCCATCGTTGTCCACTTCGTAATTGCGATGGTGTTGTTTTCCTTTTTCTGCGATGTAGTTGGCTATTTTACTGGTAAAACTCGCCTGTTTGAGGTGAGTTGGTGGAATATGTTTGTCGCCACGATCGCCATTTTCGTTGCCATCATTTTTGGTCAGTTTGAAGCCGGTTTAGCACAACCCTATAGCCTAGCTAAATCGGTGCTGAATTTGCATACATTGATTGGTTGGTCACTTTCGGGAATCATCGCCGCGATTACAGCTTGGCGCTATGTGATTCGTACCCGTAACCCGCAAAAAGTACCGATTTATTATCTCGGAGCCGGACTAATTTTAACTTTAATAGTTGGCGTACAGGTATATCTCGGAGATCAACTTGTTTGGGTGTATGGACTGCATACAGTACCAGTTGTGGAAGCGGTAAAGGATGGTTTATTGCCATGAACTCAGAACTAATTGACCAATTGAACGCACAACTAGGTGCAAACGGACTACCTTATACAATTCCCATTCATCCCAACTTAGTCCACCTGACACTGGGTTTATTCATCATTGGCATAACCTTTGATATCGTTGGTGTTTTGTTCCCTTTCCAAAAATGGGTCTTCAAATTTTTGGGAATTACCGTCGAACGTGACAACTTCTTTGAAGTTGGCTGGTACAATATGTTCGCTTCCAGTATCATTACATTTTTTACGGTGGGAGCAGGTTTTTACGAAATGCTGCTGGCAACACCACCAGCTGATGTGAAGAGTGCCTGGGGATTGCAGGCAATGGAAACCATGATTTGGCATGGTGTAGGTGGTGTGTTCTTATTAGCAGTAATTGTTGTGATGACCATCTGGAGAGGATGGCAGCGCTTCGTTTGGAGCAAAGAAGAATATAGACAGACAGACAGACAAGTGCAATGGAGTTATTTACTCACAGGGGTAGCCGTCATGTTTCTGATGTACCTCCACGGCACACTGGGAGCGCAACTGGCTGCCGAGTTTGGCGTACACAACACAGCAGATAGGCTACTGCAACTAGGCCAAGACCTCAACAAAACACTCAAATAAGTCATTAGTCATTAGTCATTGGTCATTGGTCATTAGTCATTAGCCCAATGCCCCATGCCCAGTGCCCAATGCCCCATGCCCAACATCCAAATATTGACCATGAAAATCCAGAAGATTTTAAATATTTTGACGCTGCTTACAGGCGCGATCGCGGTGACTGCTACTAGTCTCTGGATCGGCAAACAGGCTTACTCTTGGCTTCCTCCGCAAGCAGCAGCCGAATCCCAACTAATTGATAATTTGATTAGTTTCTTAGTAACCCTTGGTAGCTTCATCTTCTTGGGAGTAACGAGTACTTTGATGTATTCTGTGATCTTCCATCGCGCAGTTAAGGATGACTTTACCGACGGCCCCGCAATTGAAGGTAATATCACCTTAGAAGTTGTATGGACAGCAATCCCAATTTTGTTGGTGTTTTGGATTGCAGGTTACAGCTACCAAGTCTATGAGCAAATGGGAATTCAAGGCCCGTCCCAATTAGTTCACCTGCATAATCCCTTGGGAATGGAATCAGCTTATGCAGTACCTAAAGAGGACAAGGGGGCAAGGGGACAAGGAGACAAGGAGAGTTCTTTGGCTGCATCAGGCTTAGAACCAGTAGAAAAAATTGACGTATTAGCCAAACAATGGGCTTGGGTTTTTCATTACCCAGAGAAAGATGTCACCAGTACTGAATTGCATTTACCGAGCGATCACCGGGTGCGTTTAGCGCTAAACTCACAAGACGTTCTGCACGGCTTTTACATTCCTGCATTTCGCCTCAAGCAGGATATTATTCCCAACCATGCGATCGACTTTGAATTTACTCCCGTCCGTCCCGGCCAATACCGATTGACAGATTCCCAATACAGCGGCACATATTTTGCAACCATGCAGGCAAATGTGGTTGTTGAATCTCCTGAAGATTACCATCAATGGCTATCTCAAGCCGCAACTCAAAAGCCATCTCCAGCCAAGAATCAAGCAGCTTCTGAGTATGCTCAAACATCCAATCAATCAGTCCAAACTGGTTGGGCTACAGTTACCCCTGCTGCACCTCCTCTAGTCAATTCTCCTGGTTGAAAAACGCCCTACCCACTACCAATCAAACAAACACCTTCTTTCCCCACTGTGTTGTACAGACGCGATTAATCGCGTCTCTACCCACTCTGCATTTCTTAAAAGGAAATTAACTCATGACTAATGTTCCTATTGACGGCATTAGTATCGTGGGTGAGAACTCTCACCATGAATCTCCAGGCGACTGGAAACGATACTTCAGCTTTAGCACTGACCATAAAGTTATTGGTATTCAGTATCTCGTTACCTCATTTTTCTTCTTTCTCGTCGGTGGTATCTTTGCAATGGTGATTCGGGGAGAACTGATGACACCCGAATCAGATTTAATAGATCGCACAGTCTACAATGGCATGTTTACCATGCACGGCACCGTAATGCTGTTTTTGTGGACATTTCCCTCACTGGTTGGTTTTGCCAACTATCTAGTGCCCTTGATGATTGGGGCGCGAGATATGGCATTTCCCCGCCTCAACGCCGTTGCTTTTTGGATGGTGCCAGTAGTCGGGATTCTCTTGATGAGCAGCTTCTTTATTCCTGGTGGCCCAGCCCAAGCAGGCTGGTGGGCTTATCCTCCGGTGAGTCTCCAGAATCCCACGGGAAACTTAATCAATGGTCAAGTCCTCTGGCTGCTAGCAGTGGCGGTATCCGGCGTATCTTCAATTATGGGGGCAGTGAACTTTGTCACCACAATTGTGAAGATGCGGGCCCCAGGTATGGGCTTCTTCCGGATGCCCTTGTTTGTCTGGGCAGTATTTAGCGCCCAAATCATTCAGCTATTTGGACTACCTGCACTTACAGCAGGTGCAGTAATGCTGCTACTCGACCTCACCGCAGGCACCGCCTTTTTCGATCCTGCCAGAGGCGGAAACCCAGTGATGTTCCAGCATTACTTTTGGTTCTACTCTCACCCCGCCGTTTACGTGATTATTTTGCCCGTCTTTGGCATTTTCTCGGAAATATTCCCAGTTTATTCGCGTAAACCCCTATTTGGTTACAAAGTAGTCGCTGTTTCATCCATCTTGATTGCCGTAGTTAGCGGTATCGTTTGGGTACACCACATGTATGTCAGCGGTACACCAGGTTGGATGCGCTTGATTTTCATGCTGACAACTATGTTTGTGTCTGTCCCCACAGGAATTAAAGTGTTTGCTTGGGTGGCAACTATTTGGGGCGGTAAGTTGCGGTTGAAAACCCCAATGCTGTTTGCCCTTGGTGGACTAGTAATGTTTGTTTTCGCCGGCATCACAGGGATTATGCTTTCCTCCGTGCCAGTGGATGTCCACGTTAACAATACCTACTTTGTAGTCGGACACTTCCACTACGTCCTCTACGGCACCGTGACGATGGGTTTGTATGCTGCCATTTATCACTGGTTCCCCAAAATGACCGGTCGGATGTACCACGAGGGCTGGGGCAAAATACACTTCTGGTTAGCCTTCATCGGCACTAACCTCAACTTTTTGCCCATGCATCCCTTAGGATTGCAAGGAATGTTACGCCGAGTTGCCTCCTACGCCCCAGAGTATACATCCTGGAATATCATCGCTAGCGTCGGCGGATTTCTCTTGGGAGTGTCCACCTTGCCCTTCATTTTCAACATGGTGATTTCTTGGATGCAAGGCGAGAAAGCACCCAATAACCCCCACCGGGCAATTGGACTAGAGTGGTTGGTTTCTTCACCACCTTCAGTAGAAAACTTTGAAGAGATTCCCATCATCATCTCTGAACCCTACGGCTACGGCAAATCTGAACCGCTGACAGCTAATCTCCCAGAATAACGCCAAATATTGGGAAGGCGCAGAAACCCGAATTTCTCACGCATAGGTGGGGAGGTGTGGGGAGTGTGGGGGGAAAGATTTCTTCCCCATCCTCCCACACACTCCCTGCTTGCCCCCCTCTCCTCCCACACCTCCCACACCTCCCACACCCCTGGATTTCTCACAAGTGAGAAATCCAGGAGAAACCCTCCGCGTACCTCTGCGCTTCCCTTTGCGTTTCAAACTCACCCCTCAAAAAGCCAACTTCACCAATGGACAGTTATATCAATTCCCACGAATTACACCACACAGAGGTAGAACATACCCACGATGAAGAAGGCAACAAAATGTTTGGCTTCATTGTCTTCCTACTCTCTGAAAGCGTAATTTTCCTAAGTTTTTTTGCAGGATATATCATCTACAAAACAACAACTCCTAACTGGCTACCTGTCGGTGTTTCTGGATTAGAAGTAAAAGAACCGGCAATCAATACAGTAGTTCTTGTTGCTAGTAGCTTTGTAATTTACTTAGCAGAACGCGCCCTTCAACGCCATGACTTAATGAAATTTCGCCTGTTTCTTTTAGCAACAATGGCGATGGGAACTTACTTTTTAGTTGGACAAGCAATTGAATGGAATGGCCTCGACTTTGGCTTCACCTCAGGGGTATTTGGTGGGACGTTCTATTTGCTCACAGGCTTCCACGGTTTGCATGTTCTCACCGGTATTCTGTTGCAGTTGATTATTTTAGTACGCTCTTTCATTCCTGGTAATTACGACACAGGTCACTTTGGCGTCAATGCAACTTCATTGTTTTGGCACTTCGTCGATGTTATCTGGATTATTTTGTTTGTCCTCATTTACGTTTGGCAGTAAATATTGATGAGGATATCTTGTGTGTAAATCCTATAGCAGTCCTATTTTTAGGAATTTTAAGTTACAAATCCTCGATTTCTTGGAGAAATCGGGGATTTTGTTTTTTATGAAGAATTTCAGCTTTTTTAGCTAGAAATATTATGGTTTTATAGGAGAAGGAGGAGCAGAAAATATGAGGATATTTGTCACATTACTAACGTAACGACCTCCAGCTTTATCGCCTGGAACTACTAAACGAGCAAATCCTTCATCTGTTAAAGGTACGACTTTGCCATCACTACCTTTTTTTGCAAATGCAACTAGCACTGTTTTCCCTGCAAAGTTAGGTTGAATTTCACCAATAGCTACGACTGCACCATAGCAATCTGTGGCATCAACTAGAACATATTGCCTGAGAAAAGAGTTTTTAGTATTCACTCCAGAATTACCAGTTTTTAGACCACCTCCGGCTTGCGGATTATTAATCAATTCCCATAGGGGAACTCCATAGTATGTTTCTGTTCGCGGGCCTGAGCCGGTTTGAAAGCTGACAGTGATTTCAGTAAGTAATGTTGGATTTTGGTTTTTTACAGCATTTCGTAAATTTCTCAGTTTTTGGAAGTTATAGGTAGTTGGATTCTTGACTTCTCCACCTAAGCGAAAACTTTGCGAAGAACCTCCAAGACACTTCTTTTTATTCCAAATAGATGGTGTTTTTTCTTGGCGATCGCTAGCAAGCCCACGATTTGATTCAGCTAAAGTAAGCTGCCATAAAAACAACATTGATAGTATTAAAGATGCAATGGGTATTTTGCGGCTAAAACGCATAAAACATTTCTCCGTTTCCTATTGAATATTCAAAAAATTACAAATGAATCAACAGCCAAAATTAGCTGCAAACCTCTTCTGAGATTTGCATTTTTTTGGATTCAGTGTATCTGTGCAATGTACTGAAGATAATACCAACTTATTGGGTAAATACCAAATAATATGGTAGTGAAACTCTAACAAAATTAATTTTTATTTCTTTTTAAAATAGTTAAGCTTAGTCTTGTATAGAAATTTTTTGTTGTGATTTGGCTGATGAATAGGTAAATATCAAGCTAATAAACTCAAGCTCTGGCGTAAATCCTGTTTTACTTATCAATTATTAATTCTGCTTTACTAATGTCTGTTTCATGTAAGCAAAGTGAAATAATACAGCTTATCTGGATTCGGTGAACTATAGTAAAACACACTGCAAGCGCGATCGCTGTTAGCATAACTTTGGCAGAAGCTTGTGAGAGGTTGTTTGAAAACTCAGCAAGTATACTCAAAACCTCTGGCTAAACCTCTGTTAGTGAAATTATTTAATGAACGTCCTATGAATTGGAGTGCTGCATTACCAACTTTTTTTATCACCTTAAGAGAAGGCGTTGAAGCTGCTTTAGTTGTGGGAATCGTCTTTGCGTGTTTACAGCAAGCTCAACAACAAAAATTGCAGCGTTGGGTTTACTTAGGAGTTCTGGCTGGTATCTTAGCAAGTTTTGTATTTGGTTTGCTAATTCATGTAGGATTACAAGGATTGCAAACATCTAAGCAACTCTATGCGCCTGTGTTCAAGCAACTTTTTGAAGTGGGATTAGGCGTAATTGCGATCGCCATGCTCAGTTGGATGCTAATTTGGATGACACGGCAAGCACGATTTCTCAAAGCTGAGATTGAAGGTTCTGTCAAAAGTGCCTTGGGCGAAAACGATAGCGCAGGTTGGGCGATTTTTAGCTTAATTTTTATTGCTGTGTTTCGTGAAGGGTTAGAAACAGCTTTGTTTATCGTCGCTAAGTTTCAAGAAGGTTTGACACCTGTTTTGGGTGCAATGGGAGGATTAGCGATCGCCGTTCTCATCGGTATGCTGCTGTTTAAATGGAGCATCCGGATTAATTTAAGCCGATTTTTCCAGGTGATGGGTGTGTTGCTGCTGCTGATTGTCTCCGGGTTGGTAATTTCTGTTCTGCGCCATGTTGATGCAGCGGCGATCGCTTTTAGCCAAATTAACCCTGAAGTCTTGGGACTTTGCGGACAAGGAAATACATCTTGTCTTTTAGGCCCCCAAGTTTGGGATTTCTCAACCATCTTACCTGACCGACAGTTTCCCGGTATTTTGCTGAAAACCTTATTTGGCTATACCCAAAAACTGTATTTACTTCAAGCTGTTGGCTATCTACTTTTTTGGATAATCGTAGGCGGTCTTTATTTCCGCAGTCTCAGCCAACCCAAACAATTAATTACTAATTCGTAATTCGTAATTCGTAATTATAGAAAAATACAGTTCAGCTAAGGATTTATTCCTTCTCTTTGCTTACTTGGCAATTTGTTTGAAAATTGACTTTTATAAAGAATTTTAGCCTTAACTGAACCGTATTGAATTCTATAATTTAATTACGAATTACGAATTACGAATTACGAATTATTCCGACCGATGTCCTTAATATTTATTCCTCCATCTGTACAACAAATCAACAGTAAAATTGCGCGTGAGGCTGGTGTTAATTTGTCTGTGCTACGTCTTGATGTTATGCACCCGTGGGTTAATGGCAATAAGTGGTTTAAGTTGAAATATAACCTTTTGGAAGCGAAGCAGAAAAATTTCACGAGGCTGCTTACCTTTGGCGGTGCTTATTCTAATCACATCTATGCAACCGCAGCCGCCGGCAATCTTTTGGGATTTCATACCATTGGCGTAATTCGTGGGGAGGAAAAATTACCGCTGAATCCAACGCTGAGTTTTGCTGTACAGCAAGGTATGGAACTTGTGTACCTCTCGCGCGAGATGTATCGACAACGCAACACGGCAGCGCTACATGAATATCTGCGACAGCGTTTCGGCGAGGTGTTTATCATTCCTGAGGGCGGTAATAATTTAAACGGTGTGCGCGGTTGCACAGAGATAATTAGTAAAGCGACGCCTACGGCTGGCTACGCCTACGCATTTGATTATATTTGCCTAGCCTGCGGTACCGCTACAACACTCGCTGGGATTACGCTTTCGTTGCATCAAGGACAAAAAGCGATCGGTTTTCCTGTATTGAAAAATGGAGCTTTTCTTGCACAAGAAATCGAAAGTTTGCTGATAAATTACCTCGCCTCTAACTTACCGACTCCATATAGTTCTCCTGCATCCTGGGAATTAATGTGTGATTATCACTTCGGCGGCTATGCAAAGGTAAATCAGGAGTTGCTACTGTTCAGCCAGCAGTTTAGGGAGGCGCACGGCGTACCTCTCGATTACGTGTATACTGCAAAAATGTTTTACGGAATGATGGATTTATTACAGCAAGGATTTTTTGATCCAGGTAAAAGTTTGTTGCTGCTACACACAGGTGGCTTACAAGGTAATGTTGGTATGGAAGAAAGGTTGCAATAAAAAAGTGGTTATTTTCCCACTCTTCTGTGCGTGAGACAAAAAATATTAATGTAAAAGCTTTGCTTTTTACAGCAAAACACAAGTAATTAAATTAAATTACAATATTAAATTGTACAAAAATTAAAGAGTTTTTCCCATTTATACTATTGATGTCTTTTTTAAAGTTATATAAATGAGAAATAAGTTATTTCTTAATTGGATAATTATAGCAAGTATCATAATATTGTTTACTTGTAGTGCAACCAGGCATGAACTATTTAAATCAACCGCTTTTGACTTAGGTATATTCGATCAAGCAATTTATTTAATTAGTATAGGGCAGCCTCCGATATCTTCTTATTTAAATTTTCATATTTTAGGAGATCATGCAGCTTTTATATTTTATCCTTTAGCTTTACTGTACAAAATATACCCCAGTGTTTACTGGCTATTTGCAATACAAGCCTTTGCTTTAGCTATAGCGGCTTTACCCCTATGGTATTTGAGTCTTCAAGCTGGATTAAAAGAGAATCAAGCACTTGCAATAGGAGTATCCTATCTGCTATATCCTTTAGTTTTTAATGTAAATTTATTTGATTTTCATCCAGAAGTAATAACTGTACCACTTTTTTTAGTAGCAGTCTTAACTGCTAGAAGTAACCGTATTTGGTGGTTCTGTATTAGCATATTCGTAGTACTTATATGTAAAGCAGTATTAAGTTTAACGGTTATTGCAATGGGAGTATGGTTATTACTTTTTGAAAAAAAGCGTTTATACGGAACAATTGCTATTATTACTGGTCTATTATGGTTGATAATATCTACTAAAATAGTTATACCTTTTTTTGGTACTGAAGCAGCTTCAGTAGAAAGACAATTAGTAAAATATTCTTATTTAGGAAGCTCCTTCTTAGAAGCATCGAAAACATTAGTTTTGAATCCCACAATTATATTAGAAAATATTTTCTCATTAGCTAATCTAGCATATTTAGCTTTATTAACAATACCATTAATCTGGGGGCTTTCTTTTCGAAGTTTAAAAATTTTGATAGCTGCTATTCCTTGCTTAGCCCTTAACATTTTAGCTGACTATTCAGCTCAGAAAGATTTAATACACCAATACTCTCTGCCGATCTTACCATTCTTAATGCTTACTGTTATCTCAACTCTTGCAGCAGGTAAAGGCTGGTTAAAATATAAAAAAGCAATTATATTGTGGTCTTTAATAACTTTTTTAGCTTTAGCAAAATTTACTTATTTTGGAGGAAGATATTTAAATTCTATAGATAATTGGCAAGCTACCAAACAAGCTATTGCACTAGTTACAACTAAAGGTAGCGTCTATACAACAATACAAATTTCTCCACATTTAAGTCAACGAAAGTTAATCCAAGTTGTTCATAATAATTCTTCCATAATTGATTTAAAAACTTTTAATTATATATTACTTAATGTACGCCATCCTGGTTTAGGGAGTTCTACAGAAATATGTGCTAAACTAGTCAATCAACTAAAAATCAATCAAAATTTTTATTTAAAATACCAACAAGATGATGTATATGTATTTATAAAAAAAATAATTAGTTAAATAAAACCATGAGATTAAATTTTATAGTTAACAAATCAAGAGTAAATTAAAAAATGTTAAAAAAGTGCTGAGTAAAAATATCATTTTGTCGCCACGCCGATAATATGAGGACTGACAATCGGCAATCCGACTTGAAAATGCTCATAATTGACGCTAGTAAAACCAGCCTTTTCTAAGGCAATGTCAATTTCTCTATCTGGATGACAATTATCAGCTAACGCTTTCCAAACCGGACTAATTGTATTTTGCATTTTTCGCAATAAAGTTCCTTGAGGTGCGGCGATGTGTTCAATAAATAACAAGCGTCCACCCGGTTTTAATACTCTTAAAATTGCCTGTAATGTATAGTTGATATTCGGCACTGAGCATAAAAGTAATGTAGTGACAACGGTATCAATGGTGTTATCTTCAACGTCTAGCCATTCAGCATTACCAAAGCGGATGTCGATGTTTAAGCCGAGTTGTTTAGCTTGTTTTTGGAGATAGGAATGCATCTGTATATCTGGCTCCATTCCTATTAAGTGGATATTTTGAGGATAGTAGGGTAAGTTAGAACCATCTCGCGGACTAATTTCTAATACTTTACCTTGGAGATTAGCAAAAAGTGAGCGTTTGCGATCGCCAATCAGTTTATCATATGTGCTACTACGTTGAGCCATCATCCAGGCAAAAAAACTTTTACCCAAATTGGCATAAATTTGATTTGGTAATTCTCCACAAATTTGGTTTCCACTCATCATCCACTTCCTAATTTTTGAGGCTATAAATTGGTTACCACTTAACCGTTTATAGCCTCAGTCTATGATATTTATCTTTGTCGTACTTCACCCATTCGACTCACCTGATTGGGTGATTTTCATGGTTTTAAATGGATATGGCTCACTACAGGCTACCACAAAGACACTAAAATCGTTGAGCCAGAATTGCAATTTTTGTACATATAGGATTCCTATTTTATTCCCTGAAAAATTAACTACAACTCAAACACTTTTCTTTCGGATTGCCTATTGCTTTATCAAATTTGAGTTTTTTGAGATTTGTTTAGATTTTGTCTTTCTGCTAACCAGGTGAATAACACAACACCGCACAAATCAGCTGCTAAGTCAACTAAATCAAAGCTGCGATGGGGTGTAAAGAATTGAAGTATTTCGTCAAGAATACAAAAAAAGATAACAATAAATGGTGTCAACGGCAGTGAAATGTTAAATATTTCAATCTTACGTTTGTTCAATGCTAAATGTCCCAAGTATGCAGCAATTCCTAGCAACAGAAAATGCATAATTGTATCGAAATACGGAAAACGCGGCATTTCAACGGGAATGATTTTTAAGTAGGCTGATATGGAAATGAACATTAAAATTCCAAAGTAAAACCAAAACGCAAAAACCCAATGCCGATTAGATTTCATTTTAATTATTTGAAACAGTACTGTCATAATTTAGAATCCAGAACTCAGAATTAATCAAACTCAGATACCCAAGTTCAATCAGCTTCAAAAACTCAAGCCATAGCAGACTAGATTTCCCAATCATTTTGATGGCTCCTGAATTCTGAATTCTTACATAATTATTACAAAGATAACAAAGAGCGTTCCGCAATTGGGAACGCTTGATTTTCGTAAATTATGTTAAGATAATGTGAATTTTGCGAATTTGAAAAAAGATTACAACATTCAACTTGATTAAACACAAAACAATAGTAGGGTGCGTTGTCACGCAGCGCAGCGCAGCGCAACGCACCCTACATGTACTTGAGACAATCCAAAATCCCAAATCTCAAATCTAAAATTGCATCACGCATGAAGGTTGGCTTGTTCTTGCAACCAGGGATCTACTGGTTGTCCATCTTTGCGGCGTAATTCAATTTCTACTACCATCACTTGTTTTGAACCAGGAGGTGCAGGTTTTTGATGGAAAACAATATCATAATCTAGTGGGTTGTGTTGGCGTTCTTTCAACCAGTCTTGCACTTTGGTTATGGCAAATAATGATTGTCCCTGCTCAAACATTCGGGTAATCTGCATTTGCAGTGTATAAGGATTGATACGACTCATTTCCTACCGCCTTTGTTAATTGAAGAAGAACTCAGAATTCAGAAATCAAAATTAAGAGTGTGGCAAATTTGAACTGGTGTGGTGTTTCACCGTTTATTTATCCGCCAGTCATACTCTAATAGACAAATGAATTTTAATGACTCAAGCCTTGATTCTATTTTGATAAATTTTAGCCAAAGTAATTTGCTTATCTTATATAGTAATTTGAAGACCTCAGCTTTAAGTAGATAATGTAAAAAATTAGATATTCCAAAAGAGGTAGCTACTGAGATATCAGCTGTGGCAGAATGAACTCAATGCCTATCCTTTAGTATATTTCACCAGATTACTACTTAATTTTGTTATAGATTGGAGAGAGGCACGCCGCTTCAAGGACTGACCAAAAGATTGAGATGGTTGTTATGAAGAGCAAAAATCAAGCTATTTTCGCTTTATTTGTAAAAAGCGCTATTATCTTTTCACCTTTACTACTATCTGCTAGTATTGCCAGTGGACAATCTGTACCATTAGCCAAACCAGCAACAACTCCTGCTGCGGTGTTATCAAATCAGGAACGCGAAGAATTAACGCGACTACGAGCTGAAAAGCAAGTTCAATCTGATTTGAAGAGTGCTTTTAGCCGTACAACTATTTTAATCAATATCTGGCTAGTTATATTAAGTTTATTTCCGCTGGCTATCATTGCTTTACTTTGGCTATTGCGACGAGCCATCATCCGTGAAATTGTTGAGCGAGCAATGCAACAATTAGAGGGAGTAGAAAACTTACAAAATCAGTTAATTACTGTTAAGCAAGATGCGGAAAATCTTATTCAAGCATCTAAAAAAATAAATTATGACTTAGAACAGGAAACTGCTGCTTTCCAAGAAAAAATTAGAAATCAAGCAGAAAATTTATCTCTTGTGACATCTGATATAGATTTGGTTAAAACACAGATATTAAATAGGTTAGAATCGGAAATTCAAAAATCTCAAGAAAATATAACATCTTTAGAGTCAAAATTTGCTTCTGCATTATCCAAGTTGGAGTTGGAGGCTCAAGAACAAAGAGATTTAGCACTGGAAAATCTCGGAAAATTATTATCTAGTTTATCCGAAGAACTGTCTAATTTAAAGTTGGGTATACAAGAACAGCAAGAATTAGCCGTTGCTGATTTAGAACTATCAAAATCTGAGTTCAGATCTCAACTTTCCGGCTGGCAATCTGATACTCAATATCAAAAGGATATAATTTTTGAGAATTTAACCAAGTTACAGTCAGAATTTGCTTCTCAATTATCTAATTTAGAAATAGATGTTCAACAGCAAAGAAATATCACATTTGAGAAATTAGATAATGAATTGAAGTCTCAAATATCTGAATTACAGGCAAATGCTCAAGAGCAAAAAAATAAAATTATTGAGAATTTAAGAGCATTGCAATCAGAATTTGCTGATCGCTTATCTCAATTAGAAGTAGAAGCTCAAAAATCTCAAGAGTTAATTATTGAGGATTTGCAAAAATCTGGTTATGAATTTAGTTCCCAATTCTCAGAATTACAATTGAATGCTCAACAACAAAAAATTCTGATTTTAGAGAAGCTAGAAAAATTAGAAACGGAGTTTGTCTCTCAGTTATCTGAGTTACAATTGGATGCCCAATACAGAAAAGATATCATTCTTCAAGAATTGATTGAGATGACATCTTCATCCATTCAAAAGGATGCAAGTTCTGAAGTTGAAACAAGAAAAGAAGAACAGCCACAACAACCGGAATTTACTGCTGAGGAGTATGTAAAGCAGGGAGATGCGCTGTTTTCCGAAAGACGTTATGAAGATGCGATCGCCACTTACAACCAAGCAGTTAAAATTCAACCTGATGACCCTGTTATTTGGCTAAAACACGGCTTAACTCTCGGAAGACTAAAACGTTTCAAAGATGCTATTGCCTCTTACGATCGAGCTATTCAGATACAACCAGATTATCATCAAGCTTGGTGCGATCGCGGTGTTGCTTTTGGTAATTTACAACAGCATCATCAAGCTTTTGCCTCATTTGATAAAGCTACACAAATCCAGCCTGACGATACAGTTGCTTGGTTAAATCGGAGTATTTCCCTAATAACATTAGAAAAATATGAAGATGCAATTCCATCTTTGGAAAAAGCCCTAGAATTACAACCAAATTCTCCGAAAATATTGGATAAATATGGTTATACCCTAGTCAGACTTGGACGCGATGACGAAGCGATCGCTAGTTTTAATAAAGCATTAGAAATTAAGCCAGATTATGCCAGCGCTTATTACAACAAAGCAGCCTGTTACGCACTCCAAAGACAAATCGAACTATCTCTAGTAACTCTGCAACAAGCAATTGAAATTAATCCCAGATATAAACAAGAAGCAGCAACTGACCTAGATTTTGATGATATCGCCAAAGACCAGCGATTTCAGCAATTAATTGCAAACATCTGACACAAGTCAATACTTGTCGGGTTTTGGGGAAAAGGGGAAGGGGAAAGGGGGAAAGAAAAAACCTTTAACCTTTACCCGGTTGGTGAGCTTGTCGAACCATTAACCTTTTCCCCAAATCCAATGCCGAGTTAAAAATGCACAAAGCGAGCAGTATTGTGACACAAGTCAGAATTCAGAAGCCAGAATTGAAAACTAATACCAATTCAATTAATGATTGCAACACATCCTTGGTTAAAGACGCGATTCATCGCGTCTCTACAGATGGTCTATTTGTCGCATTCTTTTTTCCAATTGGTATAATTTGTCTACTTCACCGAAACACTGTTTACTATTGAGCAAAGCCGGAGACTCCGAAGCTCCGGTGAGGAATTATTATACCAAATCCCCTTTTATAACCCCTCTTTCTTCTCCCCCTGCGTCCCCTGCCTCCCCTGCTCCCCCTGCTTTTAAAAAAAGAGGATAACCAGGATTTGGCATTACGCCTGTTCTCCAGACATCGCTTTGAGTTTAGACGTAAAAGACTCAGAGCGATCGCTTTTTTCTGGGGTAAATTGCCCTATTGGCGGACGAATAGGCGCAGGTGGTAGCAGTTTTGACTGTTGGTGAGAGACTGATGATGCACTTTCTGATGAAGTTTGCCTTTGGCTAACAGCAGACGGTAGCTGAAGCGTTACCAAAGAAGCTGAGTCACTTCCATTGGTAGACTTGAGATCCTCCCTAGCTTCTTGGCCCTCTAAAGATGTCTTTTGTTTGTGACCGTTCAGTTGTAGGGTTGTAGTATTAGTTTTTTGATGACCATTGCTAACTTTCCCAGGTGGTAATTGAGGTTTCGTTACTTTCTCAAAAATCGGGTTTCTCTTCACTGGCGGTAGGGCTGGCGCAGCTAATGAAGTTAGGCTTTGAGGAAACTTGCTACACACCATACGTTCAAATTCCATGTTGAAATGATATGTAGCCTGTTCCCGCCGCTGCCAAAATACTAAGATTTGCTGCACAGAAACCGCTTTATAACGACCTTGATATAGTGCTTCAATCACTGCCAGGTGTAGCCAATTGAGTGGGTATTGTGTTTGCCAACGTTCAACAAGCTCATTGGCAGTATACCCACTGAGATCAAAACTATAGTGAATTAATAACGCGATCGCCAAATTGGCAGAGGTGTCTGGAAGTGTTGTTAACATGAGGCTGTTAGCTTTTGGCAATAGGTCTAAGATTTTTCACCCATCGCATATAGCCTATCGTGCTTTTAACTACATGGTTTTTTTCCCAGAGTTGTCAAGTGGATAGGCAGTGTTTCCTATTCTACTTGTCAAGTTCCCAGATGCAAGAGTCTATAGAGTGATTTAATAGTTATTTTTATTACTCAACAGTCTTTATATCGATTATTCGCTGATTGACAGCAGTTTTTAATTACCTCCAATACAGTAGTAGGGGCACACAGTTGTGTGCCACTCAATGCATTGTATCCAAACTCCAAACCCTATGAATCCCCTACTAAGTGTTCATTATTCGCCGATTTAATCGCTGGTGTTCGCCCAATGGCGACTAACGCCTGATAAACCATTGCTGCAACTTCAGCGCAGGTTGCCGGACGCAAAGGTGCAAGCAGTTTCGGGTCTGGATAGTTGACAATTATTCTTTTATGTGTAGCAGTAGCAACAGCTTTTTCGGCATAGTCAGGAATACTATGGCGATCGCTATACACTTCTAAAACATTGTTATCAGCCTGTGGTAGTCCCAGTCCGTTAACTAAAGAGACAATTACTTGTAGCCGTTTGACATTTTGATGCGGGTGGAAAGTGCGATCGCTAAATCCGCCAACAAAGCCGCCTCTAGCTGCAATTTGGATAGCATTATACGCCCAAAAATCTTTGGATACATCTACAAAATCTGCTGCTGGGCGTTTAGCAGTGGGCTTAAAAGCAACCGCCACCAAAGCCGCGTATTCAGCGCGAGTCATTGGTTTATCTGGCTGGTAGCTACCATCAGCCAAATCGTCAATTAAATCCATACTCAGCAATGCCTGAATGAATGGTTCTGCCCAATGACCATGTAGTTGAACAGACGCAGACACAGAAGAAGACGCAAAGAGAGAAGAAGACACAGTGAGTGTTTGTAATACATTCCCTGCATCCCCACTTTTCCCCGTAATTAATTCCACCAATCCCTTGACTAGAGCAGGATTCAACTGATTACCTACACAAACAAGCTTTTGTGTAGTGACATTGTGTAAATCAAATCCAGTATTATCACGAAAAATATTGTCAGCGGGATCTTCGCTACTACCTAAATCGGGGGCTGCATTGCCATTGACTAATAGACCACCTTGAGTATTTTTAGCAATGAGATTTTGACGCAGCACAGGACGGGCATTGCGAGAAAGTGCGATCGCTGTGCGATTTTCTGATAATTTGTTATTGGCGATCGCCGGAGCCGCAAAGTCACTAATTACTATCCCCAAAGGGTTTCTTTGAAATATATTTCCCAATACTTTGCCCTGGCTATGACCTGCCATCACTAAGCCACTGGCAGTATTTTGCACAAATACATTATCCAAAATTGTTGGTTTAGCTTCGCCAGTGGCAAACACACCTTCTCGCCCACAGTTACTGAAAGTATTATTGGCTAAGGTAGGTGCAGCTGATTCAATCCAAATACCAGTACCTTTTGCTGAAGGATTCGTGACAGTTACACCTAAAAGACTGGCATTTTCTAACAACAGCAGCGCGATATTTTGCATTCCAAAGCTGGGACTTTGATACTCCCCGCTCCCAGAAATTACAATCTCTGCTCCTTTGTTAGCTTCATTACCTACCACCTTCACTCCTCCACGGATAACTAGAGGAAACGTCTCGCCACTAGCCACGCCGTAAGTGCCAGTTGCTAAATGAATGATTGTAGGAATTTTAGTTACTTTTAAAGCACGGGTAAGGCTTTTAAACGGACTTAACCGGGAACCGATATTAGCATCATTCCCCGTTATCGGGTTGACATAGAGCGTGAGAACAAGGGTAGAGTTCACCATTGATGATTGAGGGTCAGTTGTTTGAATTATGACAATCATAAATAACACTACTTCTATCAAACTTTGGGTAACTAGTATCCCTATGTGTACAAAATGTATCTGCTTTCGCTTTTCTTCCCAGCAGATAATGTGTACACAAAAGTTATAGACTCTCATGCAACATTCCAAGTTCTCATTTCGGCGTTCCGAGTTTACAAGCTCAAAATTTCAAGTAACTATAGTAGGGAATAGGCAACAGGCAAAGAAAGCCTATTGGTGTCTGGGTTTTACGGTCAGTTTATGTCCGAAATTATGCTTCAACAGAGTGTATACCTGTAAAACCCTACAGGTGATTAATTTTTTGCAATAATTTTTGTCAATATAATTAGAGCGATCGCCATTGCAAAACTATAAATTTATCGACTGCCAATATTACTAAAAATAAAATTAATTTCCAACAGAATGGCAACTCTGAGTAATAATAAAGACGTTGCAATGCAACGTCTCTACATTAGCTAAATTGTTCGATAATTCCGCCACCTAAGACTTTTTCTCCGTCATACCACACCGCAGCTTGTCCGGGTGTGATGCTGAATTGGGGTTCATCAAACACCAAACGCACACGGGAGTTTTCCAGAGGAATCACCGTCACTGGTGTAGGTGTGGAACGATAGCGAATTTGCACTTCGGCGTGAATTGGGGTAGATGGTTCGGCAATAGAAACCCAATTTACTCGCCCTACAGTACATTCTGGCTGAGTTACCTTAGTGCGATCGCCAACAACAACTCGATTATTCACTGCATCTAATTCAATCACATACAGCGGTTCAGGAGCAGCAATTCCCAAACCTTTGCGCTGTCCGATTGTGTAGTGATGAACACCATCATGCTGTCCCAAAACTTTGCCTGTGGTATCCACAATATCACCTGTTTTGGGAGCTAAATATTTATCCAAAAATGCCCGCATGGAACCGTTACTTTCCACTAAGCACAGGTCTTGACTTTCAGGCTTATCAGCAGTTTGCAGTCCGTATTCAGCAGCAATGCGACGAGTATCAGTTTTTTCCAGTTCGCCCAAAGGAAATACACTCGCCTCTAGTAAATCTTGAGACAAATCATAGAGAAAATAAGACTGGTCTTTGTTACGGTCAACAGCTCGTAATAACTGATAACGTCCGGTAGCTTCGTCATAGTTAATTCGGGCATAATGACCAGTGGCAATGCGATCGCATCCTAATTTTTCATGGGCATACTGCACCATTGGGCCAAATTTCACCGTTTTATTGCACTGAGAGCAAGGCAAAGGCGTGATCCCAGCACTGTAACCAGTCACCAAGAAATCGACAATATTTGTTTGGAAGACATCCCGAATATCCACAACTTCGTGGGGAATGCCCAGTTGTTCACAGATACCAGCCGCGTCGATCATACCTTCAGAGCAACATTGACCTTTGCCTTTCATTAGCCAAAGAGTCAAACCAATTACTTCATAACCCTGATGGTGCAGGATAGCAGCGGCGGTGGAACTGTCAACACCACCCGAAAGACCAACGACGACTTTTTTCATTTTCAATCCTCAATCACCTAGTAAGGTAATTGTCACTAATAATAGTATAAGCTCTTAAAGTTTTAATCCTCAATGTTTCAATCATCAATCACCTAATAAGGTAATTGTCACATATCAAAACTGAAGATCACTATCTACCAAAAGCTGTTTCAATCCTCAATCACCTAATAAGGTAATTGTCACTAGCACAATGATTTCATCTACCCTTAATAGTGTTGAGTTTCAATCCTCAATCACCTAATAAGGTAATTGTCACAGATGAATGTGATGCTATTCTTAGTAAGCCAAGTTTCAATCCTCATTGTTTTAATCCTCCCAGCTTAGACCAAGCAAGTACTGAGATTAATCGGATTCGCAATGTCTTTGTTGAATATTGTATAGGAATCATATTTGATTTTTGAAATATACGTAGGGTGTGTTATGCCGTAGGCTAACGCACCAAAACCTTCGGGTGGTGCGTTACGGAAGCCGTAACACACCCTACACATACTTAAATTTTTTCAGAAATCAAATACTAGTCCTATATCAGTGCAGCGAAGCTACCAAAAGGTACATGAAGATAAATTACCTATCGATAAATTAAGTAATGGACTTAATGTTTGGATTGGAACTTATAATAAATGCGGGATAATGACTCCTGCTGAATCATAACTGTATTAATAGTAAGTTAAGACTGACGAAAATAAAAATGGAAACTCTGCGGCAATCAATTCCGACTGCTGCAATGTCAAATTGCTACGGTATGCTTTGGTGATTCGCTTACAAGGTGCTGTTATCTAAAACTATCAGTATAATATTTGTAAGTTTTCTTACAATGCACTCTACTTTTATGTCTAGTAGAATACCAAGTCAATTTATGCGATTTCAAATCTTCTCCTTATTAATGGGAGGATGTTTAGCGGTGCTTGCCAACTCTACTCCAGCACAAGCACAAATTTCCAACAGCAACCTGCTGCTGGCTCAAGAATTTGAAACTTTACCGCCAGTTCCCTTTCAAGAATCACCGCAGTTACCACCGGCGGAACCAGCGCAGACTTACCAACCTGAGCAGAACTTTCAACCCTCCCAACCAGCACAGGTTTTTCAGCCGTCTCAACCAGCAGAAATTTATCAACCTGAGCAGAATTTTCAGCCTTCTCAACCAGCACAGTTTAGTCAATATAACCAAAACTTTGAACGTTACTTAGTTTTTGTTGATGGTAGTAATTTCCAGACCCTACAAGAAATACGTCGGTTTGAACCCAGTGCTTACATTCGAGAATACCAAGGACGTAATGTCATTCAATCAGGAGTTTTCACTAGAGTATCTAATGCTCAACAACGAGTGAATGAACTACAGTCACGAGGCATTTATGGCGCACGAATTATCAGTTTTGCTAACGGACAAGAAATAGGTTCCTTTGATGGAAGTAATAGAGGTTTGAGTAGCGATCGCCGTTCTACAAATGTCCCAAAACAAGTCTCTAGATATTTTGTCGCCATTCCTACTACTCGAGAAGATTTACCTGCGATCGCTGCTCAAATTAGACAGAATTTAGCCCGATTCAGCCAAGATTTAGGACGATCTGGTGGAGTCCTCGAAAGAACACAACCACGAGGGCCACACGTAGCAGTAGGGCCTTTCGCTGACCGAGTACAAGCACAAGAATGGAACAAGTATCTCCGAAACATAGGATACAAGGATGCTAGGGTTTATTACGGTAAGTAAAAAAATGCTGTAAGCGGTAGCACGGCGTTTAGCCCGTGCGGAGTAAAAAGTTAGGAGTTGGGAGTTTAAAGTTTGGAGTTTGGAGTAACATGAAACTCATAACTCCTAATTCCCAATCCTCAGTCAGCACTCAGCACTGATGTCAGATAGGCAAGAACAAATTTCACAAGTAGTAGTAACTGCTGGGCAAATGCGCGATATTGAAGCGCGGATCTTTGCAGCAGGAATGCCTGTAGTAGCTTTGATGGAAAAGGTAGCGGGCTTAATTGCCCGTCGCATTCCAAATATTTATCCAAATCTCAAACAAACGCAACAATTTTCCTCTTCATCTCCCTCATCCTCTTCCTCAAATGGCCGTATCGGCATTCTGGTTGGTCCCGGTCACAATGGGGGAGATGCTTTAGTAGTAGCCCGCGAATTACATTTTCGTGGGTATGAAATTTGGATTTATTCTCCTTTTTCTCAGCTCAAAGAATTAACTACACAGCACTTGCAGTATGCTCAGAGTTTAAATATCCCAATTTATCAAGAAATTGAGCAATTGCCGAGTTCTGATTTGTTGATTGATGGGTTGTTTGGATTTGGTTTAGAAAAAAACCTCACCGATCCCATCGCCTCTGCAATTAATCAATTAAATGAATTGTCTGTGCCAATTTTGAGTATTGATTTACCTTCGGGGTTGCACACCGACACAGGCGAAGTATTAGCAACTGCGATTCGCGCCACTCACACGTTTTGCTTGGGTTTATGGAAGTTGGCTTTCTTGCAAGACCAAGCGCTGGAATATATTGGCAAAGCTGAGTTAATTGATTTTGATATTCCTTTGGCTGATGTTGAAGCTGTTCTAGAAAATGCACCCAGAATTAAACGCATTACATCAGCAACGGCACTTTCGACTTTACCTCTACCTCGTCCACCAGTTACCCACAAATATAAAGAAGGACATTTACTGCTGATTTGTGGTTCGCGGCGCTATGCAGGTGGAGCAATTTTAACTGGTTTGGGTGCGCGGGGTAGTGGTGTGGGAATGCTTTCGGTTGCTGTACCAGAATCCTTGAAATCTCTTTTGGTGTCGCATTTGCCAGAAGCGCTGATTGTCGGTTGCCCAGAAACGGAAACTGGCGCTATTGCCCAATTGCAACTACCTGCAAAAACTAATCTGAGTTCTTTTAGTGCGATCGCTTGTGGCCCTGGTTTAACAACAGATGCCAGTCCCATTGTAGAACAAGTCGTAGAAAGCGATGTTCCTTTGGTTCTCGATGCCGATGGTCTAAATATACTTGCCCAAATTGCAACCATCCCCACTTTACAAAAACGCCAAGCACCAACCATCCTCACACCCCACGCAGGTGAATTCCAGCGATTGTTTCCCCATATCACCGATGCCAAACATAATAGGGTGAAAGCAGTACAACAAGCAGCAGCACAAAGTGGAGCAGTAATATTGTTAAAAGGTGCGAGAACTGCCGTAGCCAACTCCCAAAGTGAAGTTTGGATTGTTCCAGAAAGTACACCCGCCTTAGCGCGTGGCGGTAGCGGCGACGTTTTAACTGGGCTACTGGGTGGATTGTTGGCACAAGCGGCAACTAAACAGATCCCAGTAGAAGATATTGCTGCAACTGCCGCTTGGTGGCACTCCCAAGCAGGTATTTTAGCAGCGCAAGAACGCACCGAATTGGGTGTGGATGCGTTTACATTGGCACAATATTTAACAAAAACTCTCAGTAGTTTTAAAAAGTAAAAACTAACGATAATCGTAGCTTGGATTAAAGTAAGTTATACCAATTTGAAGAGAGAAGGTGACAAATATACCACCTGTAGAGACGCGATGCATCGCCTCTTCAGCCAAGGATGTGTTGCAATCATTAATTGAATTGGTATTATTTTTTACATTAAAAAATATTACAAACAAATAAAGTAAAAAATCATAGCAGTTGAAGCATTGTTTAGGACATAAGCTGACCGTAAAGTCCAAACACCCAGAGATTTTCAAGCCCATTGCCCATTGCCTTTTCCCTGTTCCCTGTTCCCAGCTATGTATAGCAATCCTTAATCATTCGCTATAGACAAGATACCCGGTTTTTTAATAAGTACGGGATATCAGGCTCTGATTATCACTTTAGTTATATCTCTATTGATTATCAATAGTCTTCAACTGGAATTTTACCATCATAAAGTATGAGCTAAAGACTATGAAATCTCTCAATTTAATTCAGTCGCCAGCAGGAGGAGATTCAGCCGAGTATTTTTTAGACTAGCCGATAAGGATTAATAAAAAACTTGGGAACAGCATATGCCTCTTCACAAACTTGAACATTTTGACCCAAATTATCGAGAAACTTTTGGCGGAGACGATGTAAAAGCACTGGATGTTTATACTGAAGGCGAACAGAGAGTTGGCTCAGTTATTGATGTTTTAGTTGACGATGATGGTCGTTTCCGGTATTTAATTATTGACACAAGCCTAGATTCCGTTAATAAACAAATCTTACTACCAGTTGGTCTTTCGCGTATCAATTATCCAGCAAGAAGTGTGCATGTTGATGGTTTAAGCAGAGAGCAAATTGAAAGATTGCCTGAGTATCGAGAAATCGGAAATGTTGATAACGATTACGAAGAAAAAGTACGTAGTGTATTTCGTTCATCAACCAGTGGTGTGAATTATAATGATACATACAATTACCAGAAAGAACCAGCTTTATACGAGTTGAATGAGCAATATCATCAAACTTTTAGGCTCTATGAAGAACGATTAGTTGCCAATAAGCATCGGATCAAAACTGGGGAAGTAGCTGTTGGTAAGCATATTGAAACGGAAACCGCACGTGTCACAGTACCTATTCAAAAAGAACGAGTTCTAATTGAGCGAGTTGTACCCACAGAAGCAGGATCTGTTGATACCAACGAACTTAAGTTTCAAGAAGGTGAAGTAGCACGGATAGCAGTCTACGAAGAAACACCCGAAATACGTAAAGAAGCCTTTGTCCGTGAAGAAGTCCGGGTTAAGAAGGTAATAGAACGCGACACTGTAGAAGCACAAGATACGATTCGTAGAGAAGAGTTAAATGTTGATACTGCCGGTGAGTTACATGTGCAGGAAACTGATAGTATTAAACATGAAACTGTTTAAAAGTTAACAGTTAGAGCATATTTCATCTAAATGAGGTACACAAGGGCGGTCAAGATGCCCACCCTACAAGATTGATCAAATTAAGATTAAGATGTGTACTTCATTCACTTCCAAAGTGCTGTATAAGTTAAAAACATATCTGCTAACTTTTAGCTGTTTATGTTGGTGAATTACACCAAGTAGCTCCGATAGAAATCAAACGTGTTTTACTCTTAAATTCTGGCTTAAATAATTCGGAATTTTCCTCTATATTCATAAATCCTAACAGGCAAAGTTAATTTTTTATCTTTGCCTGTTAGGATTTAGATTTTTATAATAAGTGAAACATAATATTATAAAATCTCTCTAACTTTTGATAATTTTTTATTAAAAAAATATTTCGATAGAAGGAGGCAAATAAGTAAATAAATGTCTACCTTATTAACAAGGAGATGTAAATAAAATTTTTGAGGTAAAACAGAATGGTACTTTACAAATTAGAAGATTTTGAGCCTAACTACCGGGATACTTTTGAAGGCCATGATATTAAGGGACTTGGGGTCTATACACAAGGAACCGATGAAAAAATTGGTACTGTCAACGATGTTTTAGTGGATGAAGATGGTCATATCCGTTATCTAGTTGTTGACTTAGGCTTCTGGATTTTTGGTAAAAAAGTATTACTACCAATTGGTCGCGCCCGTATTGACTATAATACCGATCGCGTTTACACCATTGGTTTAACTAGAGAGCAAGCAGAAGATTTACCTGAGTTCAACGAACGCCTAGCGCTTGACTACGACTATGAAGAACGCGTGCGTGGAGTATATCGCCAGCCCGGAGACTACAACCGTTCTGTAGAAGCATCAACACCTGTAGAAGCATCGGCACCATTAGATACGAGCTATTCTACTCCTACTTTCAACCGTGATAGCTACACATACGAACATGAGCCTTCTTTATACAACTTAAATGAACAAGATCATCAAACTTTGAGATTGTATGAAGAACGACTAGTCGCGGGTACACGACGCCGTAAGACTGGAGAAGTAGCAATTGGTAAACATGTAGAAACTGAGACTGCACGAGTCGCAGTGCCAGTAGAAAAAGAGCGAGTTGTGATTGAACGTGTAACTCCTGCGGATGCAGGTAGACCTGTTTCTGCACGTGAAGCAGACTTCCGTGAAGGTGAAGTTGCTCGCGTCGAACTCCATGAAGAAACTCCTGAAATTCGCAAAGAAGCAGTTTTGCGGGAAGAAGTTAGAGTTAGAAAAGTCGTAGACCAAGACACAGTTGAAGCTAAAGAAACTGTGCGTCGTGAAGAACTAGACGTAAATGCTCCTAATCTTCCCATTGAAGAACGCTAACAGGATATAGGGGCTGGGGAATAGGGACTATTTTCCTAATACCCAATACCCAGTCCCTAGTAATCAGTCCCTTTTACTAATAGCTAACCGATGGCAAATAACATTGGACAGGTAAGGTCAAATACTCACACTAACACCTTACTAGCAACTTTGAAAAACAAGGTGAATAATTTCGTTGTGTTTGATAGTCAAGGTGAGCTAGTAGGAAGGGTTCAAGATTTAATTGTAGATGAGAATCATCGGCTAAACTTAGTTATATCTAACCGAGTGAATCAACAGAGTCTAGTATCTGATCGGAATTTAGCCGATAAACATCCTTCTTTATTCCAAGTGCAGAGCCAGAGAGTCAAAAAAATTGATAACCCGACTAAATCTGTTTTTATAGACTTAGACCAATCAGAAATAGAGTATATGCCTGAATATTTAGAATCAGAAACACCAGGCGATGTCTACGACGGGCTGCCCCTACGCAAACTCTCAGAGCTATCTGAAAACTCAAATAAAGAACTAGCTTATAATCAAACTACAAATAACTCTGTTGAACCGGCAGACTTAGATAATGTTAGTGAAGAAAAGATTATTCGTTTACTGGAAGAACGCCTAGTTGTTGAAAACAACAAGCATAGGGTTGGTGAAGTAATTGTTCGCAAAGAAATTGAAACTCGGATGGTACAAGTTCCCGTCCGTCGTGAGAAATTAATTGTCGAACAAGTCAGCCCAGAACACAAACAACTCGCAGAAATTGATTTAAGTGGAGGCGAAATTTCTGGACTGGAGTTGAATGAAGTAGAAAGACTTGAAATTAAAAATTTTGAGGGTGCTTTAACAGTGAGTGGTGAATTTAGTTCGCCTAAAATTGCTAGTTTATTATTGAATGCGATCGCACTAGAAAAAAATCACGGATGCAAGCGGGTGCGAGTTGCAATTTCTGTTGAAGACGAATCTCATCAAAAAAAATACCAGGAGTGGTTTGATCGCTGTTCCAAAGATCAGCAACCAAATCCTAAAAAATAAATAAGTTTCTAGCAGATAAATCATTAGGGTGGGCAATGCCCACCCTATTTTTTTCTAAGAATTTAAGTTTGGTTAAAAGAAAAAGAGACGCGAGCAATCGCGTCTTTTAATTTATTGGGTCTATTGATCAGATCTTTTGATTTGTCTACGTCTCAAACAGAATTATGACTTAACTTGAGGTGTGTAGCTTTTGCGAGTCACTATTGCCAAAAATAATATTACAAAAGTAAACGTTCCAGCTATTAAGTTAGCCTGCTCTGCGGCGAGCTTCTCTACGAGACGCTTCGCAAACGCTAACGCAGTTGCGGCTAAACTGATAATGAGTAAAGGTTTGCGTCCAAAGCGATTGGAAAGTTTACCAATCACCTGAGTTGCAAAAAACTGAGCTATGGAATAAATCGAAAATAACAAACTTGCCTGAAAATCACTCAGGCCAAATTCTTTGCCATAAAGATAGATAATGGAAATTAAAACTGTCAAACTGAGGAAATTAATCAAAGCAATTAAAGCAGTAATCCATAAATTTCGATTCATCACAACTTGGTTGTTACTTTGCAACTGCACTGTAACTGAAAACAGTGATTTTTCAACCTTGGTAATAATACTTACTTGCCGTTCTTTTGGCTACCCCAGATGAAATTTCGAGTCAAGCGACTTTTACGCAAGCAGCAACAGCATTTGCTCCCACGTATTCATATTCAAGTTCGAGATGGAAAGTTTGAGATTATGGGAATGGGTGTATGGTATTCCTACTGGCGCGATCCTTACCATCTGCTGCTGACGATTTCCTGGACTGGCTTTTTAATACTGATTTGTGTATTTTATGTAACTATTAATGCTGTCTTTGCCCTAGCTTACTTGCTAGGAGGAGATTGTATCGCCAATGCCCGACCCGGCTCTTTTTTAGATGTTTTTTTCTTTAGCGTCCAAACCCTAGCATCCATCGGCTACGGTGCAATGTATCCTAAAACAACTTACGCAAATATCATTGTTACCATTGAGGCGATGATCGGTTTGGTGGGAATTGCTGTCATGACTGGGTTAGCGTTTGCCCGTTTTTCTCGACCGACCGCCCGTGTGATGTTTAGTCGTGTAGCGGTAATTACACCTCATGATGCCAAGCCGACTTTGATGTTTCGCACCGCTAATCAGCGCCGCAACATGATTTTGGAAGCGCAGATGCGAGTATATTTGATGCGTGACGAAGTGACAGCAGAAGGTCAGTTTATGCGTAGAATCTACGATTTAAAACTGCTGCGGAACCAAACACCTAGCTTTTCCTTAAGCTGGTCAGTAGTACATGTGATTGATGAGTTTAGTCCTTTATATGGGATGACGGAAGAATCACTAATACAAACAAATTCGATGCTGATGATTTCTCTGAGTGGCATTGATGAAACAGTTACACAGGTTGTCCATGCCCGTCATAGCTATAGTGCTAAGGAAATTTTGTGGAACAATCGCTTTGTCGATATATTTCACGAAACACATGATGGGCATCGCTACATCGACTATAATCGCTTCCACGATGTCTTGCCTTTAGATGAAATAAGGTAAGAATTTAGAATTGAGAATTCAGAAGACTATTATTAAAATTTCTTTGCATCTCACTGTCCCCGCGTCCCCGCGTCGTTATTTGGTGGTTGTGACGGCTTAACCACAACCCGACCATTTTCAACCACTGTAGTATTTTTACCAGTATTCTTGGTATCTTTAACTGGTAGATCCTGACACTGCTTTTGGTGAGAGATATTTTCCTCCTGTTGTTGAGTGAGGACGACAACACAAGAAGAACAGGAAGGGAAAGACATATGAAGTATTTTGATCTCTGTAATCTATTATCGCTTTATTAAATGCTGTTTAGCTGAAAAATTTACTACTTACGGCGATTTTAACTGGGTAGAATACAGATGATTGTAGGAAGGTACAGTTGTCCATCCCTACAATCATTGTTTGGCAGGGTTAGACAATGGGTTTTTCTGATGAAAAAATTTTGGCGATACCTGGGTTTAAGTTTCGTATCTACCTTTTTGACTGCTACTCCCGGATTGGCAGCCGATCGCATTAGCTTTTATTACCCTCCCTTCGGCGAGTTCTCTTTGTCTGTGGACTCGCTGGAAACTTTTGCGAAAGTTGGCAAAATCGATGAAGACTTTTCCTTTTATGCCAGCCGCGCTACTCCCGAACAACTCGCCCAATTGCGGAATCTACTCCAGCAGCGCTTTAATGTTAGTCCTACAGTAGTATCTCAGGTTACCTATTCACCAATCGGTGAAGAGGTGATGCAACGTCTAGGAGAGTTACTCCTCACTGAGTCCCGACAAAATGGTTTTTATGCCATACGTGCAGCTTTGATCATATCTGCTGCTGATCGCGAAGGCTTAACAGTTGTAAATTTACTGCGGAGATTTCCCAGCAATACTATCAGACTGAATTATTCCGAAGGGCTAAGGATAGTCGATAACTTATCACAACTCATAGAAAGAAAGGATGAAGTTGTAGGGTTTCTGCAACAACAAGCGACGGTAGCCGCAGCCAATTCAAAGGTTGATTTCTCACAGCAGCCAGATTTGCGATCGCCAGGAAAATTCCCTTGGCAGAAAAAAACCCTCGAACTCAATGACTTTTCTCGCAATCGTCGTCTCCCGGTAGATATCTATTTACCTGAAGCCAATTCCCAAACCGAAGCAAAACCGCCGTATCCCCTAATCGTAATTTCTCATGGTCTAGCTTCCGATCGCTCTACCTTTGCTTACCTAGCTCAACATCTGACATCCTATGGTTTTGCGGTTGCGGTATTGGAACACCCTGGTAGTAATGCCGAACGTATTCAGCTATATTTTGCAGGTTTAGCAGGGCCACCAGAACCAGCAGAATTTATCAACCGACCTTTGGATATCAAGTATTTACTCAATGAACTTGAGCGTTTGGACAAATCCGATCCCTCTCTCCAAGGAAAACTTAATTTTCAGCAAATTGGAGCGATCGGTCAGTCATTTGGTGGTTATACTGTTTTGACTCTGGCAGGAGCAAGCATTAACTTTAACCAACTCTACCAAGACTGTAATCGCAATAATTCCTTCTTTAATTTGTCGTTGTTGTTGCAGTGCCAAGCTGCTGAGTTACCCCCAAAAAATTACGAACTCAAAGACGATCGCATTAAGGTAGTCATGGCGATTAATCCCATTGACAGTTCAGTTTTGGGTCAGGGCGGGATCGGTCAAATTAAAATTCCGGTAATGTTGGTAGCTGGTAGTCAAGATATTTTCGCCCCACCTGTATCTGAGCAGATTCTTCCTTTTACTTGGCTGACTGACTCTAATAAGTACCTTGCTTTGATTGAAAACGCCACTCACTTTTCAGCGATCGCCGAACCTACTCCTGAAAACAGTGTATTACCTGTGCCGCCTGCCTTACTAGGCCCCAATCCTACTACTGTTTATTCTTATCTCAACGCTTTAAGCGTAGCTTTTTTGTCAACCCATCTCCTCAACCGCCCAGAATACCGCTCTTATTTGCAGCCATCTTACGCCACATTTATTAGTAAAGAGCCTCTGAATCTCAGTCTTTTGCAATCTTTGACACCAGATCAATTCAATCAAATCTGGAGTGGGGCAATTCCCCAGTCATTCCGTCCATCAAATCCTCAACTTACGACTCCTCAAGAACAAGAAGCAAAATAATAACTCCTCTACCGCTAACAGCACTTCTGAATAATTACGTATATACACGTAAGCCAACCTACGAGTGAGTGTTAGTAATTATGGATTATGTTGGCTGACGTTAAGATCCCCGACTTCTTAGAGAAGCTAGGGATCTTCTTATTAAGCAATGATTGAGAATTGCCAGAAATAAGTTAACTCTCAAGCATTTCTTTGATAATCTCAAAGCTAAACTTAAATAAATCACCATTTGTACTAAAGTTTTAGAAATAAATATGCTATCTTGATTTGCATTTTAGATAAGTATCTAGCCCTTTTCTCTTATGAAAAAAAAGCAGAACGACAAACCTTAGCTTTAACTTAATCAGTAAATATACTGCTAGTAGTACGCAAATCTCTAATAAAATATAATTATTGTAATCGTAAGAAAGATGAGATGCAAATCTTAAATAATGCCTGATAAACAAGGCTCTACAATTATTTGATAAGTCAGCACCTTCGGCTGAAATTCTTACACATCAAATAGGATTGCTAAATATGTCTTTTTGATATCTAAGCTGTGACTAAGATATAACAATTTTACAAAACAGAAATTAATTGTCAGGACTTTGAGATATTTGTACCTACGTATTCATAAAAACTTATTTAATAAAATCTTTTATATATATATACTTGTGTTAACAAGTATTAAGAAAGTCTTATTAAAAAATGTTGCAATGACTTGATTTAATTGCTAACGTGTGTATGTTAACGATGCTGATGAACGCTCAAATCGAGGAGAAGTAAAATCTATGAGCTATATAGATTCAGCCAAATGCGTTAGTAATTAACGAGTAAAAAACGAGAAATTTCTGCCTCGTATAGACAATTACGAAGGATTGCAGATTAGCCAAGAAATACCTCGTTGTTAAAGTGACTGGGGATTGGGTACTGGGGACTGGGAATTAGGGGGATAGGGAGAAGTTGCAGCAATCTCTCCCCTTTGCCCCTCGGCCTCTTCCAATTTCTAATTAGATTTCGGAGGATAAAACCAATGGAGATTCAAGGTAAAGTAGCCCTAATTACAGGGGCTTCTCGCGGTATTGGCAGGGCGATCGCCCTGGAACTAGCCGAACAAGGCATCAAGCGGCTGATATTGGTAGCACGCGATCAAAAGAAGTTAGTTGAGTTAGGGAACAAAATCGAAGCGATGGGCGTGGAAACTGCGATCGTTGCCTTAGATTTGACTCAGCTAATTGAGGTGAATGTTACTATTGCTCAACTTTGGCGCAACTATGGCCCGATTGATCTACTGGTTAATTGTGCGGGAGTCGCATATCAAAGCTCGTTTTTGCAATCTAAACTGCCCCAAGTTCAAGAAGAACTTTCTGTAAACCTATTAGGAATGTACAACCTCACGAGTCTGATAGCTCGACGCATGGCCAGCCAAAGGCAAGGAACAATCGTCAATGTATCGAGTCTGATGGGAAAGATTGCAGCACCGACAATGGCGACTTACTCGGCTACCAAATTTGCCATCTTGGGATTTACCCAAGCCTTGCGCCGGGAACTCGCCCAATACAATATCCGAGTGATTGCATTACTACCCTCCCTCACAGACACAGACATGGTACGCGACTTAAAATTATTTCGCTGGGTGATCCCCATGACTCCCCAGCAAGTGGCTCAAGCACTTGTCACTGGAATGCAGAATGATTCAGCAGAAATTTTAGTCGGATGGCAAAGTCATCTAGCAGTGTGGTGTCAACGCCTTGCCCCTTGGTTCTTAGAACTGATTTTACAAATAGCAACTCCACCAGCGCCAAGAAGACGACAGCCTGAACAAAAACTGAGCTTTCTAACCAAAATCCATCGTTTTGGCGATTTGCTCTGGTCAAGAACATAATTTTTTTGCTGTCTTGGTGTAAGACCTAGTACCGCAAGGCGGAATTCAAAATTCAAAATTCAAAATTAATGCAGCGTAAGCGTTTCGTTGATTTGGAATGGTCTGTTTATTTCCGCCGACCTCTACTAGCTTTTTTTCAAGCGCTGTAATGCGGTCAATTGCCTTTAGCTAAAAGGTAAAAACGGGAATACCCGACTAAATAAAAGAGATTGACCGCAATTAGCAATCCTTGACTCCAGTGCGATCGCATGGAAAGAAATAGATAAAACTCTACAAGCTAATACCAATTCAAAATTCTCTGTTTGTGCAGAGTATCAAGACTTATTTAAATAAGTAAGAAATTATGAGTGCTTCAAAAAACTTTGGAATTTCAGCACTAGCTACGTAGTTCCTTTTTCAATAAACCTTGCTAAAGCTGGTAGTTGTGCCAAGATTAGTTTGAGGACTAAAGCAAGTAACACAATGTTAGGACAGTTATTAGACGGACGTTACCAAGTCCTTCAAGTTCTAGGTGGGGGAGGGTTTGGTCAAACCTACATTGCCCAAGATACCCATCGGCCAGGTTTACCGAAATGCGTAGTCAAACACCTCAAGCCAGTCACTCGCAGTCTGGAATTTCTCGAAACTGCCAGACGGCTGTTTACCAGTGAGGCAGAAACACTAGAACAACTGGGAACCCATGACCAAATTCCTCGGCTTTTAGCCTATTTTGAACACAATCAAGAGTTTTTTTTAGTACAAGATTTTATTGAAGGGCATACTCTCAAAGCAGAACTACCTCCCAATGCAAGTTGGACAGAAGATCGAGTAATTCAACTCCTCCAACAAATATTGGGTATTCTGCAATTTATTCACAGCCATAATGTTATTCATCGAGATATCAAGCCAGACAATATAATTAGGCGGCAACAGGACGGTAAGTTGGTGCTGATTGACTTTGGTGCGGTCAAACAAATGGAAACTCAACTGCTTACAGTTTCAGGCCACACTAGGGCTAGTATTATTATTGGCACTCCAGGATACATGTCTACAGAACAGGGGCAAGGTAAGCCCCGCCCCAACAGTGATATTTATTCCTTGGGCATTATTGCTATCCAAGCGCTAACAGGTTTACATCCGATAAACTTTGAGGAAGACCCAGATACAGGAGAAATTTCTTGGCAGCATCACGCTAAGGTCAGTTATGAGTTGGCATCTGTGCTATCTAAGATGGTGTTACACCACTTTAAACAGCGCTATCAGTCTGCGACTGAAGTTCTATGGTTGCTTGAGCATCTTGATACGAAAGTAGAAGCCCAATCACCTCAACCTTCATCTTTTACGCAACCCCCTCAAGCTTCACTTGCTCAACAAAATTCAATTGGGTATTCGCCTGCTTCTATTTTGTCTCCAGAAAATTACAACCGCTTAGAAAAAATTCTCTTGGAATTAGTCGGTCCTGTTGCCCCAAGATTACTGCAACAAGTTGCAGCCTCAGCGCCTAACTGCGAAGAATTAATTAGGCAATTGGAACTTCATTTGCGAGGAAATCAACAACTTGATTTTCAGAAGAAAACAACATTTCTATTAGAGAAACCTACTTTACTACAAGAATTTACTGTTAAATCAGATCCCTCTGCAATTGACTCAAATAATTTCCCAAACCCAGAATCTGAAGTTATCAGCGACAAATTTGTGGAAAAATGCGAGCGTGAGTTGGCTGATTTAATCGGTCCAATAGCTAAATTACTAGTCCAAAAAGCTGTTAAATCTTCTGGACAAATTTCTCGTCCAGAACTAGTAAAAATTTTAGCCTCAAAAATTCCTGAAGCTCAAAAAGCTTTGCAATTTGAACAACGTTTACTTTCTTGAATTGGGCATGGAGCATAGGGCACTTAACCCATGCTCATAAAGCTTTAACTCTGGTTATTAAGCATATCCATAGCTATTCTTAAGCTGGATTTCATGCGATTAAATGCTTCTGCTAAACCACCAATTTCATCATTAGATATCTCTTCAAAATCAGCAGTCATATCACCAGTGCTGACTTTTTGTGCGATTTTTTCAATTCTTTTGATTCGTTGAATCACAGCTTTCTTGATTAAAAAGTTAATTAAGAAAATTATAATTGCAAAGATAGTAATCAAAAGTCCCATAATCAATGTCCAAGTACGTTTGGCATTGGCAAAAATTTCTTCTGAAGGAACAGAAATTATTTGAGCAGAAACAATGTCATTCAGTTTCCAGCCAAAACCATTTTCGGCACCATAACTTGCTAATTGACTCTTAGGAGCCTGATCTGGTGTAGAATGACATCGTAAACATTGCTGTTGTGTAATCTTGAGTGGTCGGGCAATGTAAAATACTTCGCTTTCTGACAAGGTGCGAAAGCCAGTAATTTCTAAAGTCTTTGGTTCGTTGCGAAAACGCTCTACAAGTTGAGTTTCAAAGCTATCAGCTTTATCTGCTAAATTTGTGGGATTAAGTGTTGCATCTTTATGAAAAAAGTTTTTATATTCAGGCTTTTTGCGAAAATTTTCAAAAACCTCTTTTGAGGAAAAAGTTGGCACTATTTCAGGCATGAATGTTGGGTTGGTTTCTAGTCTAGATGCTAATAAGGGATCTATCCGAGCCTGTGTATAGTTTCTGACTGCATTCACCATTTGGATGAGAATCTGCGCTTGAGAAGTTACTTCGTTTTGCGCTCTCGTCTGAAGTACACTGGATAAGGCAATGCCACTTCCCAAAATACTGGCTATGAAAACTAATATTAAAAGTAAATTAAATTTCGCACCTATTTTTAAGTTTTTTAACGTAATGTTGTTTAACATGACCTAAGCAACGAAGTGGTATCTGAGCTTGTTTAATATCTATTTATACCTGTTATAAAACTCCCGATCGCTGAATTAATAAATATTAATTTTTTGTTGTAATTTTCCCTATTTAAGCTGGAAATAAGTTTATTTAAATTAGTTCTCTAACCCAAGTTATTTTATCAATCATAATTACTGATGGTTTTGCGATTTTCCCGCCGTTTATTTCTGTATCATCTGCTAGGTTTGACATTTGCTAGTTGTCAACCAAGGCGGAAGTTTGAAGGCCCCTTAACTATTGGTGTTCTTAACTATGGTGGAAGCGAACAAATAATTAACCAATATGCTAAATTCAATAGTTATTTGGGTGAAAAAACAAACTCATATATCCAATTTGAGCCTGCTTTTAATGAAAATAAAGCGGTTGAGCGCCTGGACGCGCGTGCTTGGTCGTTGGTATTTGCTCCACCCGGTTTAGCGGCTGTTGCGATCGCCCGCTACCAATATATTCCTCTGTTTCCTTTAATAGGTATTAGTAATTTGCGTTCAATTTTTGTTGTTCGCAAGGACAGTGCAATATCTGAATTAAAACAACTACAAGGTCAAACAGTGGCTTTGGGTCAGTTAGGTTCGGCAACAGGATATTATTTTCCTCTTTACAACCTTTATGGTACAACACTGGCTGAAATTTTATTTGCACCGACACCAAAAGCAGGGCTGGAATTTGTAGCTCAAGGAAAAGCTAGCGCCTGTGCAGTTTCGGAGGCTGATTTGAGTCTCCACGCTTCACAGTTTAGCCCGACCGAATTCCGCGTACTATTTAAAGATCCCCACTATGTACCACTGGGTGTGGTCTTGATTGGGCCCAATATAGAGCGTAACCGTCAGGAATTCATCCGCAAAGTAATGAGCGAGTTACCTTCAGGTTTAGCTGAAGAAGTTGGCTATGTACCCAATGGACAAGTACCGGATTACAAATATATGATTTCTGTGGTAGATCGAGTGAGTTCAATTGCTTCTAATTTGCAGACTAAACCTGTACGTTTATTTGAATCAAAAATGCCTGCAAAGAGTTAAACAATTGCTGTTATATCTTTTGAGAGCAGGGAACAGGCAATAGGCAATAGGCAAAGAGAGTCGCAGTTAATGTCCTAAACTATGCTTCAACTGCTATAAATTTTGAATTTTCAATCCCATTTTCCAAAATTTAAAATCTAAAATTTCGTGAGTTGCTTTTAACTAACAATTCCCAAATTGCTGTAGACTTCGATTAAATTCCCATCGGGATCGCGAAAATGGGCTGTGCGGATTCCCCAATCTTGACGGTCTATTGGTTGAGTGACAACGATCGCATTACTATTTTTAACTTGTTCATAGACCTCATCCACGTTATCGACTGCGAAAATCAAGACAATTCTATCTCGATTGACAACATATGAAGGCTGATCGACTCTTGGGACTACTTGGGCCATTAATTCTTGTTTGAACAAACCGAGCTTGAGATGTCCGGCATTAAACTCAGCATATCCGCTATTCTCATCGCCCCAATCGACATCAAATTTTAGCAGATCTCGGTAGAACAAAAAAGAATCTTTGTAGTTGGAGACAAGTAGTCTCAAGTGTGTTAGCTGAAGCTTCATATTGGCCTTAGTCTACTAACTGTGAATTCTAGGTTCTGGATGCAAAGTCGCCAGCAGCTCACTTTCAACAATTGCTAATTCATCAAGGCGTTGCATGACAATTTCTTTGTCGAAGTAAGTAGCAGCTAAAACCCAATATATACCGTAGTGGCGTGCTTCGGACGCCATCAGACCACGATAAAATTTTGCTAATTCTGGCTCTGGACAGTGAGCAGCTAATAATCCCAGGCGTTCGTGACTGCGAGCTTCGATTAAGCCTGTAACTAATAAGGAATCTAAAAATCGCTGAGGTTCTTGAGGGCGTACAGCAGCTTTTAAACCTGCGCCGTAAGGAGGTGGTGGCAGGGGAGCTAGGGGAATATTCCGCCGTTCTAGCCATTGGTTAACTAGCTCAAAGTGTTCTAGTTCTTCACGGGCGATCGCTGTGAGTTCCCGCACCATTTTAGTATTAGAAGGGTAGCGGAACATAAAGTTCAGGGCCACGCCTGCGGCTTTACGTTCACAGTGGGAGTGGTCAAGTAAGATGATATCTAAGTTAGCGATCGCTTGTTCGATCCAAGCAGAACTCGTGGGCTGTTTCAGGGCGTTGATAGTCGGTAACTGAGTAAGCACAGAGTCACAAAACTCCAGAATTGCAATTTTGCTGAGTACCCCAGCAAATTGATTTTACAGCAAATTCACAATTCAAAAGTCAGAAGCCAGAATTAGAGTAGGCTCTGTTGCTAGTTACTAGACATAGATGGTGTTGTTTACTAAGTCGAAATCTGCTGTATATGATGTCCGCGATTCGGCAGTTTTCATATTTTGAACAATCACAGTTAATTTGATGGCTTAATCTTCCTGTTCCAAAATGCGTTTTGCTTCCAAAAGTTGCTGTTTGTGTTCTTCGCTAACTATCGGGTATTTAAGATTGAGTTCTTGGAGTTTTGTGCAGATGATATCGGCAACTACCAAGCGTGTAAACCATTTGCGATCGGCAGGAATAATATACCACGGTGCTGATTTGGTGCTAGTGTGATTAAAAACTTCTTGATATGCATCCATATAATCATTCCAAAAAGCTCTTTCTCGAACATCATTAGCGGAAAATTTCCAATTTTTTTCCGGGGTTTCAATCCTTTGTAAAAACCGCTTTTTCTGCTCTGATTTCGATACATTCAAAAAAAACTTCAAAATAATTACACCATTATCTACCAAATATTTTTCAAAGTTGTTAATTTCTTGAAAGCGCTGCTCCCAGATCTGATTTCCTTGAGGAAATTTCGGTAGTTGTTGCTTTCTAAGCATTTCTTGATGGACGCGAACTACTAAAACTTCTTCATAGTATGAACGGTTGAATATACCAATTCGACCTCTTTCTGGCAAAGCCTTCGTTGTTCGCCACAGGTAATCATGGTCTAATTCTTCTGCACTCGGTCCCTTGAAACTAAATACCTGAAATCCTTGTGGGTTCACACCGGACATCACATGTTTAATTGTGCTATCTTTCCCAGCAGCATCCATAGCCTGAAAAATAATTAACAAGGCATAAGTATTTTGAGCATAGAGAATATTTTGGAAATTTGCTAGCCGTTCAATATCTGCTTTTAATTTAGTTAGAGCATCGATTTTTTGATAAAAATCAGTTTTATAAGCTGGGTCATAGTTTTTTTTCAGAGAAATCTTTGAGCCTGGTGGAACAATAAAAGCATCATAATTCATATATAAAATCTCCTCATTTTCGGCGTTTTGGAATCGGACGCATAGCTTCACGACCCAAGATAAACATTCCTGTGATACCTAAACTAACAAACCAAATATATTGATACCAGTATTGCCGAATCTGCTCTATTGCATTAAGTTCTGGATGCAAGGTGTTTAAGTACAACAGCAACACTAATATCATCAGCGCTCCAAAACCGATAAAGCTTAAGCCAAGACAAATTCGTGCAGGTCGCAGTTCAAAATCACTAATACTGTCTAGGTCAATTTCTGAGAGTTGTTTAAAAGAGTCATCTGCTAAAGATGAGGTTGTTTGCAACTTACTACTGAGTTTAGGTGGTAAAATTGGTACTAGTGTTGCTACAGTTGGCCGGCGTAATAAAGCCTCAGTCTCTCGCAGCAATTCTAGTGGCTTACGAGTAGTAGTTGGTTGAGCAAAATCTATATTATTTGTAGTAGTTGGAGCCTTGGCTTTGCTTTCAAAATCCATACCACGCCTCAGAAGAACTAGGATATACATAGCGTAGCGAATCAGGGGTAGAGGCGTCAAAATAATTCAGAATTCAGAATTCTTATAATTATTCATCCATCTCTTTTAATGTAGCTAATGCCGACGGAGATAAGCGACTGAGATAGCGGAATATCCAGTATTTAACGATAGTATTTAAAATCACAGGAAATGTAGCAATAAATAAATATATTCCACTCTCATTTGCTGATATCCCTAAATGTTCTGCCAATACTTCTAGAAGAACCTCCCAGCCATGTGGCGAGTGGAATCCTACAAATATATCTGTAAACAGAATAATTAAAAATGCCTTAGCACTATCGCTAAGACCATAGACAATATTATCTATAAAAGACTTAACAACTACAATTTCTCTTTTACTCAGACTGATAACTAAACCAAAAGAAATTAATGATATTAAGTCAGCAAAAACATTACTAATACTGCTATTACTTTTAATGCGAAATTCTTCAGCTATCTCAAGTGCTTTGTTTTTTAGCTTGTCTTGTGCTGCTTGTGATGATAGTTGTGGTGCTTGATGAAGTAGATATTCAAATCTTAGTTCTGCTTGAAAATTCTGTAACTCATGGAGAGCCTCTTTTTCCATATCAGAATTGATGAAAATTTGAGTTGCATTCTCTCCCCTAATTTTTCCTACTAGGGGATTTACTAAAAATTCTTTAGATAAATGCTGAGTTACAAGCGGTACTAGAATTAGAATCAGAAAAAATCTCAGGGCAATTCTTGTTCTATTTCTAGACAAACGGTAATTTCTGGCAAAATTTTCTTCTGCATGGGGTGAAAAATCTCCTTTAATTACATTAATGCTTCTACCAATAGACCCAGGAAAGACTCCAGTTTTTTGAAATGGAGATGTAGTTTTAATATCATTGATGTTAGATGAGTCTGGCAGTTTTTTGATTTCGCTTTGGTTAATTTCTCTGGACTGAGAATTAAGAAGTTGATTTTTGATGGCATACTTTTCTAAAACTTCATCAATAACTTGCAATTTTTCTAATAAGACAGAATTAGATATATCAATAATTATCCGACTCATTGTGAATTCTGCCACTCTAATCTTGATAATAGTTAAGTTTTTATCAAGGTATACTTGCCAATAAGACATGACATTTTCAGTATATTTTCCTGAGGGTGGAGAGATTTTATTGCCATCAAAATGTTCATTTTCAATGTTTTTAATTCTTTGAGCTGCTTCATAAGCTTCTAAGAGTGCCCTTTCTGGTGTATCTACAAACCATCGGTTAGGCGATCGCAAATATTCTTTGAGCTTTTGATAAAGTAATTCTGCTGTTTTTGAGAATGACTTTTTCATTAGATAAATTATTAATTTACAATATTTATTTAGCAAATTTAAATAAGCATTAATAATAGATAATATTGAGTGAAAGAGATTATTAGCTATTACTTAACACTTGTAAGATAAATCTGTTATTTTGATTTTACACCTATCAGAGGAGCAGGTACAGCCCAAGGGAGATTTTTTAGCATTTTCAGCGGCTGCTAACTAAAATGTACCTTATAAAGATAGCACTTTGTTATTCACTCTCAAGCACAGTAGGGGTAATTGGTGTCAACTCAAGCAAAGAGAAGCCATAAGATGTCATCTTAGAACATCTTGATTGATGTTGTGAGTGATACATCATGAGTACAAAATGTCCAGCAAGTGATGGAAATAATCTATAGTGGACAGCTACAAAATTAGGCAGTCCCCGTCAATTGGCAATCACTGTATTACTACATGTAGTGTTTTCGCTACAAAAACGCGATCGCCAAAACCTAAAAATATTAAAAATATCAGCTGATAAAAGTTATTTTATGTTTTTTGATAGAGCTTTTCGCCCCAAGTTTGTGTATTTAGGGTGAATACTTATTCGGCTCCATGCGTTCCAATAGAAATAGCAGACCATAGTAAGCAATAAAAAACCGTATGACAACGGATCGAACAACTAACCAAGAAAGTGAGTTAAATTCGCTCCAGAAACTTCTTAGAATCCGGATCTTATTGGTAGAAGATGAGCCAGAGATTGCAGATTTGCTCACCTTCATTTTGGAAGCAGCTGGCGCAGAGGTGATAGCTTTAGCGGATGCAGAAACAGCGTTGGCTTTGGTCGAAACCGTCGATCCCGATCTTCTACTGTGCAATGTGAAGTTGCCCAACCATGATGGAAATTGGTTAATTGAGCAAATTCGAGTGCATTCTTGCCCGTCCATAAGACAGTTACCTGCGATCGCCATTACTTCTTATACACGGGAAGTCTCAAGGCACAAGGCTTTGAGTGCTGGCTTCGATCGATTTATGGTCAAACTTGAGAGTCCAGACGAAATTGTACATCAGATCGTTCACCTGCTATCTTCCGAACTTTAGATATATAGTAAGTCGGCAAGAAAAATTCAATAGTATATGAAAAAATATAAATTTGGCTCAAGTAGGGTTGTGCGATCGGTGTATGGCATCTTGAATTATTGATGGTGCGTTAAGCTTTTAGCTAACGCACTTTACTTACAATCTTTATTTACAGCAGGCATAGTATTTATCAAACAGACAGTGTTTAAAAACAATTCAAGATTGTAGACGCCTATTGAAGTTGCAATTATAGATACCATAACTACTACGCTAGTAGTCCAAGGCTTAATCTCACGCATAGATTCTTGTGTTGTTATGGATTGTGGAGAGAATATCTCCAAATACATTACCGGAATCTTGTTCTGGTAAATATTGTTTTTAATTATACAATAATTGATAGTTTGTGCGATGTTTTCCGGTAAATTCACTCAGTTGTCGCCCAGAAGCAGTACCCGTTAAGCAACAGGCAGTTGCTACAATGGGTAAAATCATAGCAGCGCACTGCCTCTGGTTCTACAGAATTCTAAACAACTATATAATCCTGGGCAGGTAGTGACCGATTTTCTATAAATATCTACTAACTTCTTTGAAAACCTTTTGCTGGCTTTTGTTGTCCCTTATTCTTAGGCTTAGATTTATTCACCTCTCCTAAAGCTTCTTGAAATAAGTTGTGCAGATGTATCGGGACGCTAGCAATTTCTGGTAACTCTGGCTCAATAGGTTTGTGGAATTCTTGCAAAAGTGCATCTAAGTCACTTTCAAGACGAAACTCTGGACGTTGCAGAAATGTTTGCAGCACATTTTCTAATTGAGTTGGATACTGTTGCGCTAATCGATGCCAAATAAAGGCATTAATACTTTTATCTTCAAGGTAGTAGCGAATTAGTTTTTGGGCACCTTCAACACTTTGCCAATCTTGTGCTGATAAAATTGTTTGTAGCTTAGTATATGTTGGTAAAAACATTTGTCCCCAACGAGGATGAGAAAGAGCCGTGACTTGTTCTGCTTTCTTCAGTTCAGGCGGTAAATCAACCTTGGGCATAACCATTTTGCTATTGCCCTTTTTGTTGCTAAATATCTCAGAAACTGCGTTAGAATCAGCACCCAATTCTGCTGCTGCTGCTTTGATTTCCTCATCGTCGATGCCAGCTTCTTCTGCCACTTCTGCCAGAGATTTAGAAGTATCAATTCCGGCTGCTGCTAAGCTTTTCTCTGTAATTATTTCTTGAAATTCCGCTATTTTTTTATTCAGTTGGTAACCGGGTAATGTAATTTCATCAGTACCAAAAAAATCGAGAAACTGTTGATGATATTTGGCTACTGATTCCCAAGCTTCCTCTAGCAATTCGGGAGCATCGCTGTAAAGATTACTTTTATAGTTCTCTTTGAAATTACCAATTGCTACAGCAAGTTTTGGTTTACCCAATTTACCCATGAGTGTGTAAGGCCCAGAGAATATCCAATAGCTATCGGTAACAGGAGAAATGCGAGTTAGTAAAATTTCTCCGACTTTCAAACGAGATATTGCCTGTAATGTTTGAGGATTGTTTGGCTTGACAATGTAGCATTTATCTGTAAGCCAGTTGGTTAATTCAAAGCCATCAGCTAGGATGTTAGTAATGGCAAATAAGCCAATAAAACTACGATGCCAATTATTGATTAAATTGCGATCGCTCTGGTCTAAATCTGGATGACTTTCGATAAACAACTCTAATGGTGAGTGTTCGCCGACTTTTCCCTCTGTCAAAAAGGTGTCGATGATTAAGTCTTGCTGTGTACTATCGCCACTTCCGCGGCGCAGCTGTGCAGCTGCGTAAGTTTCCAGTGCTTGTGCGAGTTCGCCTTCTGCGTCGAGGACGAAATCAACTAGGGCTTGTTTTAATTCGTGCGATCGTTCTAATATGGCATCCACAAGTTAATCTCTCGGTGCAACAGATGTAGATTATAGCTTTTCACAAAATTAGAACATCTAGCAATAGCTAGATTTATGAACAAGAATTCAGAACTATGACGCTCTGACGCGGAGAATTTTCAATAGTTAAGAATTATCGTAACTTGATATCATAACTCAGCATAAATTGGAATCAGATTGCTGATAGTTCAGCAGTTGCGAGTCTGTGAGGGTCTCAATATTAGTTTAAAAGCAATCTGAATTCTGTATTCTGACTCCTGTTTATAAATATGCTCCCCTTAGCAGATTTAGACGCCCCAATCCAGAATGTGGTCGGTTATACCAACTCTCTATAAACTTGCACTTTTCTAATTACCTCTCTCTTCCTTGGCGTACTTGGCGGTTCGTTTTTTAATATTAAGTGCATATTCATGGATAATTGGTATTATACGATACTGTGTAAAGTGCTTTGGAAACGCCGAAAAAGCTACACATACTGTTTGTTCTGTAACAGGAGTGATTGCTTCGCGTTGTAAGCACATATACTCGTCTCCACAGGTATTTCTTCTAGTTTATTGATAATTTAACCAGCTAACTCAGTTTCATCTTCTGCCGTGTAATACACGGATAACAGTAACCCTCATCTCCATGCAATACACCTCAAACTTGCCGTTTTAATGTTAAGTAATCTTTCGCCAATGGTATCTATATCTCAGCAGATCCGATAATCAAGTTAATAAACGACGCTGAATATTAAAAAATTTGAAAAATAATATAAATTACTAGAATTAATTGCTAATTATAAAATTGGGAAAATCTTAGCCAAAAATTGGCTTGGTTTTCGATACTTGATTATATAATTCAGTGGGCATGATTGTACTTAAATAATGTTATATGTTACAAAATCCCTTTATTGTGGGAAAACCAGTACCTCCAGAACGCTTCGTAGGGAGAGAATCAGAAATTGCAGCTGCCTTTGACCAAATTTACAACCGCAGTCACCTAGCGATTTGGGGTGGGGTGGGCGTACCTACAGAAGACGAACTAGAAGATAATTTAGATGAATTTGATAGAATATTTCTACCAAAGATTTATCAAAAAATGGGTAATAGAATTTTAGTTTTATTACTTGATGAATTCGATGTTTTAGATAACACATTTTTAGACAAAACAAAGAATCATTTAGATTTTTTTTCATATTTTAAAAAACTCCTTAGACAGCAAGAAAAATTAGCTTTTATTCCTGTTATAGGTAGGAAGGTGTCTGATTTTTCTCAGTTACTTAATTTATTTAAAAATGCTCCTTATCAAGAAATTGGTTTTCTAGATGACGTGAGTGCTAAACGCTTAATTACAAAGCCTGCTGAAGGAATATTGATATATGACCCAGATGCAATACAAAGTATTCTGAAACTGTCGGCAGGACATCCCTATTTTATTCAAGTCATCTGTTTTTGTATTTTTGTTAGAGCTAGACAATTAGATGAATGGCATATTAATTTTCAAAATATAGATGATATCGTTGATCGAGCAATTGAAAATGCTGAAGCTGGATTAGCATGGTTTTGGGATGGGCTGACTATTCCAGAACAAGTTGTATTTTCTGCTGTTGCGGAATCTCAAACAGTTACAGAAAAACCATTTAAACTACTCGAAAAATATGGAGTAGTTAAAACAGAAGCTCTGGAGGAAGCAGTTGAACAGCTTGTTGCTTCTAATTTTTTAGAGCAGACATGTGACAAAATCAAAATTGAATTAGTCCGTCGCTGGTTACTGCAACGTCATCCATTGCAGCGAGAAATTAAAGAATTAAAAATTCAAAAATCCCAAATTATCTTGGGGGATAATACTGTGGATTCATAACTGGAGCTTGATAACTATTTGGAGGTAAAGTACTTCCCATACCATTGGGTACAGGACTGATAATCGGAGCTTGATAACCATTCATGGGTACGTTGCTTGGAGTACCGTTGGATAAAACAGGATTGACAATCTGCGGTTGATAACCGTTAGCAGGTATAGTGCTTGTAGTACTGCTGGGTGTAACAGCATTTTGGCTAAACTCTTGGTAGGCTGCACGAGAAATTGAACTAATCAGTTTTTCGGCGCGAGGGTCGTTATTGGGGCGTTGTACCATAACAGCAGCCACGTAGCGCTTACCAGTGGGAACAATAATTAAACCTGCGTCTGCCAGCATTGTGCCGATATCACCCGTTTTGTGATATACTCTGGCGCCTGTTCCCAAACCAGATGGTAGCAATGAGTCTCGCTGGGTACGGCGCAAAATATCCAGCATTAAATCCCGTGATGGCATACTGACTAAATTTCCCTGACTGACAATTGCCATCAAATTCCCTAGTTCCTTGGGGCTAGTGGTGTTTGTCCCTTGCAAATCTGGCAGTTGATTGCGAATGATTGTGGTTGTTAATCCCCAACTGCGGAAACGCTGGTTTAAAGCTTCTATGCCTCCCAGTCGGCTAATTAGCATGTTTGTGGCTGTGTTATCGCTGATGGTAATCATTTTAGTGGCGACTTCCAAAGCAGCGTACTGGGTTCCGGCTGCTTTGTATTGCAGATTTCCCGAACCGCCTGCTATCATGTCCTGCTGCATAGTCAGCATTTCATCAAGACGAATTTTACCTGCATCCACATCCTGGAAGAAGGCAATGAGAATCGGTACTTTGATTGTGCTAGCCGCAGGAAAACTGGTAGAGGCATTAATATCTACATAATTACCAGTATCTAAATCTACTAAGAAAACTCCGGGTGTGATATTTGGGTTGCTTGTGGCCAAATTTTGCACCGCATTTTTTAAGGGGATAATTTCCTGAGATAAGAATAGGCTCGAAGATGCCGCTGTGGGAGTAGGGGTGGGTTGCGGCTGCGATCGCGTCACATTACTATTACTAGATTGGGGTGCTGAACTTGTGGTGATGCGATTAGCTGGGTCTAAGACTGACAACGCTGTGCCAACAATTGCACCCATACCAACACCCACAATCAACAACCGCAGTACATATAATATGGTTTTGGCCATTGGCTTTAACCGCGTCTTCCGCGATGAACGCCTGCCAATTTTTGGCTTTTCCATCCGCACCGTTTTAACTGTTGTAACACCCGATTGTGAGGCAGGAATTCTGACTTTGGCAGTCGGTATAGATTTAACTGCTGCTGGCATGACTAACTCCGATTTTACCCTGCGTGTAGCCGCTGGGATTTGCGGAGGACTATTCCGATTTTTTGGGCGTGCTAGCGCCGCTTGTTTACCAACAACAACTTGCTGCTGGCTATTAGCTTTCACTTTCTTGGGTGCCACTTTTTGAACTTTTTGTGGACGCTGGCGGCGGTTTAAGGGTTGACGCCGCGAGAAAGCTGTTAGTTCGTCACTCGACTCTGACACTGGTACTCCTTGTGACCCACTGGACTGTTTTCTTGCAGACTCCTGACCCAAAACTTAACCTTTAAGCAATATTTATGCTCAAATTCCACTTTGCCACTAAGTAGCATTTTTGTGTTTAGTTTAATATTAAATATTTTGGGGGGGGTGATTGCGTATATATTAAACGAATAATTACAAGTTTTCACTATCCCCCTGAGTTTTAAGTGCCCATTCTACTTGGCGCAAAATCCCTCGCAGCATAGCTACTTCGCCAGTTTGCAGGTGAGCGCGATTATACAGTTGGCGAAATTTTTCCATGCGACTAGCTGCGGTATGTGGATACAGATAACCAATTTTCAGTAGTAATGATTCTAATTGGTCGTAGTATGTTTCCACAACATCTAAAGACGCGAGTTCACTTTGGGGTAAGGTTTGAGTTTCAGGTTCCTGGGTAGATTGTGACAATTCATAACAGCAGATTGCTACAGCAGTAGCTAAATTCAAGGATAGATAATTTTCATTTGTGGGAATAAAAACAAAGCGCTGAGCATAATTTAATTCTTCATTGCTTAATCCCCGGTCTTCTCTACCAAAAATTAAGGCTACAGGTTTTTCTGGTTCTTCCAGTAGCCAGGGTAGGGCAGTGCGGGGATTTTCTAAAGGTATTTCCCAACTGCGAACGCGACCAGTAGTCGCGATCGCCCTGACACATCCATGCAATGCTTCTGGTAAGGTTGCCACTACTACCGCAGATTCTAAAATTTCTTTGGCATGAACAGCCATCATTAAAGCTTCTGCCGATAGAGGATCGCATTGGGGATTTACTAATAGTAAATTATGTAGTCCGAAATTTTTCATGACCCTAGCGATCGCTCCGAGATTTATCGGCCCAGCTGGCTCTACCAACACAATTCTTAATCCAGCCAAGCTCATTTTTTGCCTCCGGCGATCGTACTCCAAAATACTTTTAGGCTAGTTCAAAGTATTCTTCAGATTATTGTAGCTGTGTAAGTAAATCCCTACGTCAAGTTTGAAGAGTTATTCGCCCTTGTTTTTTCCATTGATTCAAAAAATTGCGAAATCTCTTTAGTCGAGCGTAGGTGATAAACACTTTTGGTGCTTTGAGCTTGCTTAATATACTCACGATATTTGGGAGTCAAATATTTGTGACATAACCAAAGCACGCGGTAGCTATTAAGGGAACTCCTCAATATTGGACTGTTTTGGGGCCAGCCTTCTGGGGGTTTAAAGTAACCTTTGATGAATCGTTTAGTTACCCACCATCCATGTACATATAGCGGTAGATCGACAAAAACCAGAGTATCCGCTTGGTTCAGTCGTAGCCAGAGGGTTTCCATACAGCCAAACCCATCAATAACCCATCGGTCAGTTACTAAAATTTCCTCATGGGCCCGCTTATAGTCTTCATGTGGAACCTTAACACCTCCTGATTGATATTGAATCTTGTCCAAAACGTGAAGTGGCAAACCCGTGATTTGGGATAATCTCTTGCTGAGAGTTGATTTACCGCCTCCGGTATTGCCAAACACCGCTACTTTTTTCATCGTCACTCTCCTTTTAGTGTAATTAACTCATCTGCTATACCAAATCTATGATTTGGCGGCTCTACATCGTCTGATTCCTTATCGAAGAAAGGCAGGAGGCAATTCTAAATCCTGGTTCTGTCACCATTGACCGTGCGATCGCTAGCAAATATTTTTGAGAAACTACAGCTTCTATTGTGCCGATTACGTATCGGATATCATATTGTTCTCAGGCGATGAGAAACACCTGAAGAATTAAGTGTCATAGTTAACCTGAAAGCGAATCTGTAATGTTTTAAGCTGTATGATGTCGCGTGATTTGACCCAAAAATGCTACGGCAAGCCCAAATAAAAAGCTTTACGAAACCTTGGTTTCTTGAGATTCTCAAAAGAACTTTAATTTTCCTGTTAGTCTTGGGGCTATTTTTAATGGGACTTGCTACTCACATTGCACGCCAATCATTTCCCCAAGAAAGTGGCACAATTCAACTACCTGGACTAAAAGCCGAAGTAACTGTTGAGCGCGATAAATGGGGAATTCCCCATATTTATGCTGCCAACTCCCACGATTTATTCATGGCGCAAGGTTACATTCACGCCCAAGACCGCTTTTGGCAAATGGATTTTTGGCGACACATTGGTTCTGGGCGACTTTCAGAAATGTTTGGTTCCTCTCAGGTTGAGACTGACAAATATCTGCGGACAATGGGTTGGGCGAGGGTGGCGCAGCAAGAAATCCCTCAAATTAATGCTCAAATGAAGGGGTATCTGGAAGCTTACGCCGATGGTGTCAACGATTATTTAGCAAAACATCAAGGCAGCACCTTGAGTTTAGAATACGCTGTGCTAAAGTTCCTCAATCCTGGATATCGTCCAGAACCTTGGCAAATACTCCATTCTCTGACCTGGGGTAAGGTGATGGCTTATGATTTGGGCAGAAATTTTCAAAGCGAGATCGAACGTGCAATACTGCTTAAAACTCTCACCCCTGCTGAAGTTGAAGAACTTTTTCCGCCATATCCTCAAGATTTACCAGTGATTTTGCCAGAGTTCGGGAAGAAAGAGGACGCGGTGAAAGAGGATGCGGAGAGTTCTTTCCCCGTGTCGCCGCGTCTCCCCGTCCTCGCGTCTTCTTCCCTCTTCTCTGCTTTAGAGTCAATTACTCAGCCGATGATGGCTTTGGAAGAACTAATTGGTTCTACGGGAATTGGTATTGGTTCAAATAACTGGGTGATATCTGGCGATCGCACAACCACAGGTAAGCCGATTTTGGCGAATGACCCCCACTTGGGCGTGCAAATTCCCTCGATTTGGTATGAGGTTGGTTTGCATTGCACGTCTAAGAGTGCAGATTGTCCTTACAACGTTGCTGGCTTTTCTTTTGCAGGCATGATCGGAGTAATTATCGGTCATAGCGATCGCATTGCTTGGGGTGTCACCAATGTCCAATCTGATGTCATGGATTTATACATCGAGAAAATCAACCCGAAAAACCCCAACCAATATGAGGTAAATGGCAAATGGGTTGATATGCAACTGATAAAAGAGACGATTCAAGTTGCAGGAAGTCAGCCAGTTGTGCAAACGGTTCGCTACACCCGACACGGGCCGATTCTCTCCGATGTTTCCCCCAATTTGCAGCAGTTCCAACCCAGTCAGCCGTTGGAATTACCGCAAAATTACGCCGTAGCTTTACGCTGGACAGCCTTAGCACCTTCCAAGCTAGGGTATGCTATTCCGGAAATCAATCGCGCCCAAAATTGGCAGGAATTTCGTACTGCTGCCAGGAACTATGATGTTCCTGCCCAAAATTTGGTCTACGCTGATATTGATGGCAACATTGGCTACCAAATGCCCGGTAAATTCCCCATTCGAGCTAAGGGAGATGGACGTTATCCGGTTCCGGGTTGGACGGATGAATATGAGTGGCAAGGCTATATTGATTTTGACGAGTTGCCCACAAGTTTTAATCCGCCGGCAGGTTTTATTGCTACTGCTAATAATTTAGTCTCCCGTGAATATCCTTATTTAATTACCGCAGATTGGGTTTATGGTTATCGGGCAAAGCAGATTGTTGAGATGATTTCACAACAAACTCAGCCGATTTCCTTGAAGGATGTGCAGCAAATACAAGGCAGCGATCGCAATCTCAATGCCCAAACACTAATACCACTGCTGCAATCAGTCGCTGTTGATACACCCCGTTTGCAAGCAGCCCAAAAACTGCTACAAGATTGGAATTTGCAGTTGGGAATGACATCATCCGCTGCGGCTTTATTTGAAGTCTTCTGGAAACACTTACTAGCAGAAACATTTCACGACCAGTTGCCTAAAAGATACTTTCCTAGTGGCGGCGATCGCTGGTATGCTGTGGTGGCAAATCTGGTCAAACAGCCCAATAGTTCATGGTGGGATAATCGCAACACCCCAAAAGTTGAGAACCGCGACCAAATTCTTCGGAAATCCTTGACGAAAGCCGTAGATGAACTAGAACGCATTCAAGGTCAAGACCCAAAAAACTGGAATTGGGGCAAACTCCATACTGTTACTTTTCGTAATGCCACATTGGGAAAATCTGGAGTTGCACCGATTGAAGCTTTGTTTAATCGTGGTGCTTTTGCCACGGCTGGTAACGGCGAAACAGTGAATGCTAACCGCTGGAAGGCTAACAAATCCTTTGAAGTGACAGATATTCCTTCATTACGAATGATTGTAGATTTGGGAAATTTAGATAATTCACTCTTGATTCACACCCCTGGACAATCTGGACATGCGTTCCATAGACACTACAACGATATGATCGATCCTTGGCGTCAGATTGAATACCACCCCATGCTGTGGCAAAAAACGAATGTTACAGCAAATACTACTGGGACATTGAAGTTAATGCCAAAATTGGCAGAATAAATTGATTGCGTTAAGTGAAATTACATACACATCCGCGAAAAAATGCAGTATAAAGTAGCAGGGATACAAAAGTCATATCCTGTCCGAATGAAGACTTATATTTTAGACTGACGCCCTAGCGCCCAAAGATTTAAATCATAAGTGATTAGCCGGACGTGATATTAGAAGCAGAAATAGAGATTTTTGAAAAAAAGAAAAGTATTTTTGCTGGCTATTAATTTCCTTTGCCCAACGTTAGCAAAATATAGTCGGAGATTATGGAACGTATGCAACATTTAGCTAAGCAAACTTTTATACTTTCAGCCACAGCTGCGATCGCATTATTATTTGCAAGTTGTGGAGAAAGTAAAGTTGCCCAATGTAACAAAATTATCAAGGTTGCCAATCAAGCATCTGCTTTAGGTCAGGAATTCGGTAAAAATCCTAATCCAGCAAAGGGTTCTAAATCTTTAACTGAACTCGCTGGCAAGATAGACCCACTGACCCAAGAAATGAAAGCACTAGAAATTAAAGATGAAAAACTCCTGGGTTTTCAAGGACGCTTTCTGACACTTTATCAGAACATCACTAAGGAATTGAAAAATGCAGCAACAGCTATAGATAAAAAGAATCTCCCAGCGGCAAAAACTTCTTTGGCATCTCTACAAAAGAGTGGTCAGGAAGAAACTTCAATAGTCAAGGAAATTAATAGCTATTGTTCTGGCACGTAACGAATTCTGCACGAAGTTGTAAACAAGCTTTTGCGACCTTTGGGACTTCTAAATCAAAAAATATCCCATTGTTGACAAACGTTCAACTGTCATCAGTTGTAGAGACGTTGCAATGAAACGTCTCTACTCATGTACAGTTTGTATTCTTTACAGTGCGTTAGTCTAAGACCTAAGCTGGATTCATCCAGAGGACTTACACAGGCGATCGCCCGATGTCTATTCCCCAAATTAGCGAGTTTACTATCCGCCGCCATGCCAACGCCAAATCTTTTCAGCGAGGCGAGGCATACTATCAGGCTGGTGCTGTCAATGCTATCACTCAACGTGGTGGTCTGCTTCAGGCAGATGTTGTGGGCAGTGAAGCCAGACCTTATCATGTGAGCCTGAATTTTGACAGCAGTGGATTGACTTCTGTCAACTGCACCTGTGCATACGACTATGATGGGTGGTGCAAACATATTGTGGCGACAATGCTCGTCTGTGCGCGTCACTCAGAACACATTGAACATCGCCCCACTTTAGAAGAATTACTCGATCGCCTAGATTATGTCCAAACTCAAAGGCTGGTGCAAGATTTAGTAGCAGAATACCCGCCGCTGATTGATGCCATTGACCGTCGTGTTAGTTGGATGATTGCTCCTGTTGCCCAAGAAAAAAGTATAAAACGTTTGAGGCGCAGTACTATCGATCCGGCTCCCTTTCGGCGGGAGGTGCGGCAGATTCTCCGGGAAGCTGTGCGGTATTTCGAGGAAGGTTACGAAGAAGACCCGATCGCTGAAGAATTGCTAAGTGTGGTGCAAACTGCTGTAGATTTTAGCGAACGGGGAGAGGCTGAAAATGCGATCGCGATCTTAGAGACGATTACCTCTACCTGCGTGGAAAATTGGGATGATGTTGCAGAATACGGCGCCGAAAATGATGAAATTGTCCAGGAATTAAATCAGGCTTGGTGTGAAGCAATTCTGGCCGCCGAACTCACCCCAGACGAAAAAGTTGATATTCAAATAAATTTAGAAGCATGGCAAGATGAGTGGAATGCTGATTTTGGCCTGATTATGGAGGCTTTACGCCAAGGTTGGGATTATCCGCCCCTAGTGGAAGTTCTTCAAGGTAATATCAGCGAAAGAGGAGCTTGGGAAGAAGATGTGCCGGACTATGCAGATGATTTGGCACTAATTCGCCTAAAAATCCTCGAACGTCAGGAACGTTACCAGGAATACCTGTATTTGGCTGAAGCGGAAGGGCAAACCGAACAATATCTCACAATGCTGGGGCGTTTAGGCAGAGTAGAAGAAGCCATTGATGCTGCTCAAACCCAGATGAACTCAAAGGAAGAAGCTTTTGCCCTAGCAAAAACACTCAGCGACAAGGGAGCATTACAGCAAGCACTAGATATCGCCCAAAGTGGATTAAATTTACCAGGTAATTGCCAGTACGAGTTAGGAACTTGGACAAGTGATTTAGCTATTGAATTGGGTAATGATGAAGCTGCTTTATTCGCAATCAAGGCGGCTTTCCAAGTCAAGCCCTCGTTTTCTGACTATCAAAAGATGCAAGAATTAGCTGGCGAAAACTGGGAAAGTGTCAAAACTGATTTGCTGAGAATCATCCGTAGTTATCCTGGTTGGGGAACAGAATCAGCCAAAGTGGATATTTTATTGCACGAGGGGCTAATTGATGATGCAATTGCCATCGTTAATGAACTTAGTTCTTATTATTCTGAGTTAATTCACCGAGTTATGGATGCTGCTATCTCTCATAATCCTGGCTGGGTAATTACCAATGCCAGTAGCCGCGCGGAAAAAATTATGGATGCTGGTAAAGCAGAATACTACTACTACGCAGTGGAATGGCTAAAAAAGGCCCGTATTGCTTACTTGGAGTCAGGGAGAAAGGCTGACTGGTCAACTTATCGAGAAAATTTGATGCAAAGCCACGGTCGTAAGCGTAAATTGATGGCAATGTTTAAGCAAAAGGGTATGGAATAGAAGGAAGTGGCGAGCAGAAGACAGAGGGGCAAAGGAGCAAAGGCAGAATAATAACTCCTAACTCTTGTACAGACGCGATTAATCGCGTCTATACTCTTAACTTCTAACTCAGCACTTTGCTATGTCTTTTTTCTTTTTGAGGATGATACCAAAAGCAGCTGCCATCAAGGTTCCGAAAATGCTAGTGGGTTCTGGGATAGAAGTTTCATCCACAGGTATAGGTACTTTGATACTCAAATTTGCCAAGGGAGTGTTAATCAAACTTAAAGATGTTATTGTTGGCGAACCGGGGATATCAGACTGGAAATCAAAAACTGTGGGAGTTGAACTACCATTGCGATCGCTATATCGTTCTCCATACCCATTAACTTCAAAAGTGCCTTGATACTGTTTTCCGGTGTCTGGGTCGGTGACAGTACCAGTGTAGAAGGCTTTAATGAAATTAAATTCATCTTGAACTACTCCCTGAAATGTGGTTCCTGACAATTGTCCTTGGTAAAGAAAGGGAGTCAACTGACCACCAGAAAGAACTGGCGATGTCAAAACGCCATCGAAGGAGACAAAAGGAATACCTTTAAAGTCAACGAAGTAATGCAGACTTCCATCACCACGTGTTTCTACCTGCAAATAATCTGATTGATACACAGGAACATAATTAGGATTATTAGTAGTACCTAAGTTCCGGTAATAAGTTCCAGTATTATCCGTATCAATACGAGTAATACTATTATTGAAATTGGGATTATTTCTGGGAAGTTCGATAGTTCCTGATAATGTCCCTGTGCTTTTAATTGTAATGAATTGAGCGGCAAAAGCACCAGAACTACTGAAACCAATAATTGCGGCAGTTAAACAAGTACTGCTAATAATTGCACTACCCAGCTTAGCCCCTGATGAACTTACTTTCATGAACAATTTGCTCCTCTAATCGCCGATGAAAAGACACGCCTAGTACGCTGAGATTCATTTCAAATGTTTCTCAAGCATGATTTATTATTCCCAAACTAGTTATGTAAGTTTCATTTAAAACAAAAAGCTTTATTCTCAAAAGTCGGAACATTTTATTTACTAAATTAGTCTGCATACTCTATTATCAAAATAAATCTCTACTTCAAAGCCCAGCGTCATTAAGAATTACAATAGGCTCTGTGCCTAAGTTTAAGACCTAAATAGCATACTTTACTTCCCTGAAAATCTGTTGCAAATCCTCTTAAAAAAGGGGACTTTGAGACAGTTAGAAGTTGAGTTGAGGAACGTAAAGAGCCAGACTACGGCTACTCGAAGGTTAACTTAAGATTAAAGTTTAATTGTTTTGTCTTAAAAAAAATTATGTTTTATATCTATTAGCGATCGCAATATCAGTCTGATATTATTGAGTTTGAGAATAGCCGTACTTGCCATCAATGAGCAAGTAGAGATAGCAACGAAAACAAGGGGAAAAGGTGCACATAAACGTATTGGCATATACAGCAGATTTACAATAAACTGAAGCTATGTACTTCAGTTTCAAAGCTAAGTATAAAGTCTGCTTTATTTACCAATTTTGACTTGGATAATTCTGAATTCTGCTTTGAAATTTCATCGAAAATGTTCCACGTAACTGCGGAATGGTTAGGGTTTTTGTGTCCAAATTTATAGCTAGAAAGCGGCTACTTAAACTGAACAACCACTGGCGCAATAACTTATGCAACGATACACATACATGAAAGTAGGTCAGTCTGTAGTCTTAACTGACCACATAACAGGTGATGAGTTAGTTTTGCGAGGCGATGACTATATCAATTTCCAAAATAAGGTTATGGTCATGACTAAAAAGTTAGCCTTTCCACAAGATAAGTGGTCAAATCGTAGTGAATTCATTGACTACCATATTAGTCGATACTTCTAAAACCTGAGATTTGACATTTTTACTGGTAATTTTGAGGGAGTTTCTCCAAGTACCAAGAATTTTGGTTGAAATAGATGAAGAATGCTGTAAATATCTGAACATCTTCCTTATACTAGTTAAGTAACTTTACCGACCCAATTCTTCTTTCTGAAGGAAAGTAGTTGCTGGCGAGGTAAAATTATTTAACATTGGGATAAGGTATATTGGTGAAACTTAAGACTTTCAATCAATCACTGGGTGTTTTGTTAATATTTTTAACGACCCAGATAACATTTAGTTCTAGAGTTGCTAAAGCACAAACCCCAACCGCACCTACAACTACTACAAAAGCAATTTGCTCTAGCCAATTAGGAACAGCTATAGATTCTGTTATCAATCGTCCCCTATTTAGTCGGATGCGTTGGGGAATTTTAGTGCAACCTCTATCAGCGGGGTTAACTCTTTACAATCGAGATGCTGAGAAATATTTTACTCCAGCTTCTAACATGAAGTTGCTGACAACAGCAGCTGCGTTACAACAGTTGGGTGCTAATTTTCGTATTCGTACTTCTATTTATCAAAATGGCAATGGTGTTTTACGTGTTGTCGGTAGGGGAGATCCTACTTTAAGCGATACTCAACTACAAGCATTAGCACAACAGTTGAAACAGAAAGGTATTACTCAAATTCAGGAATTAATTGCCGATGATAGTTATATTCAAGGGGATATTGTTAACCCCACTTGGCAATGGGAAGATGTTCAGTCAGACTATGGCGCACCAGTCAACAGCTTTATTGTCAATCAAAATATTTTTAGCTTAAAACTAGTACCTCAGGCTGTAGGTAAACCTTTAAAATTAGTGTGGACTGATATTAGCGAAGCGAGACAGTGGCGAACAATTAATCAGTCAGTAACCGTTGCTCAAAACCAACCAACTTACATTAATGTTAACCGCGAATTATCAGGAACAGCATTGCGAATTGAAGGACAGCTAACAGCAAATTCTGAACCTTATTTGCTAGATTTACCTGTAGTCGATCCTAATTATTATTTTTTGCGGCGCTTGCGTACTGCTTTAGCAAAAGAAAAAATCACTTTGGGAAAAACATTAGTCGTATCTGGTGGTACTAATCAAGAGGAAATAGCATTTGTAGAGTCGCCATCTTTGGCTGAATTATTAGCAGAGACGAATGTTAATAGTAATAATCTTTATGCCGAGGCACTATTAAGAGCATTAGCTGTAGAAAAGCCTAAACTGAAAAATCAGACTAGCGCTAATGTAGGTTTGGAAGTTGTGAAAGCAAGTTTAACTCAATTAGGAGTCGATCCAGCAAATTATGTTTTAATAGATGGTTCCGGTTTATCACGTCGTAACTTAGTAACGCCAGCAGCTTTTGTACAAACTTTGCAAGGAATTGCCAGAACGCCAACAGCATCGATATATCGCGCATCTTTACCCGTAGCTGGGAAAAGTGGAACCCTAAAAGATCGTTTTCAAAACACACCAGCTGAAGGTATTGTGCAAGCTAAAACGGGTACTTTAACTGGTGTAGTTTCTCTATCTGGATATGTGAATGCGCCTAAGTATGAAACGTTAGTTTTTAGTATTATTGTCAATCAATCAGAACAGCCTGCAAGAGTTGTACGCCAAGCAATAGATGAAATTGTTGTGTTTTTAGCTCAGTTGCAACGTTGTTAATAAATGTTGAGGAATTGTAATTTTTGCATCTCTAGATTTAATTTGTTAAAGCGATCGCATAATAGCAGGGCTGTTTCATTCCCTAAATAGCTTGAAAAAGCAAGGGTTCTAGCAATTAAAGATTAATTATTTTGTTACCAACGTGCCGATAAAATGAACAATTTTACTGTTGTTTAAGTGCTTAAAAGTTCATCTGGTCGTCACTCTCACTTACATAGAAATTCTAAATTAGGGAAAGTGCAAAATTTTTCTCATTTTCACATGGGGAATACCAGCTTCTTCAAATATTTCTCCTTCTTCTACAAAGTCCAACTTCTGATATAAACTTTTGACATATTCTTGAGAATGAATTACAACTTCTCGAATATTTTTATGAGCTAGAAACAAGAGTGCATTTTGCATAATTTTATTACCAATACCTTGTCCTCTAACTGGAGATAAAACAGCAAGCCTTTCTATTTTGGCAGTTTTTTCATCTAAATATCTAATTCTGGTAGTACCCACAACTTTATCATCTAAATAAGCTATTAAATGGTCAGATATTTCATCTTTGCCATCAAACTCTAAAGCGGGATCTACCCCTTGTTCTTCCTGAAAAACTGATTTTCTAATTGCGGCGATCGCTGGAAATTCCTCAGGTATTTTAGCAATTTTTATGACTAAATTACTCATCAAACTTTCTCTAGTTTTAGTAATTAAAAAAGGTGGGTTTTCCCACCTAATTTTATACTTTAATCAACTCCATCAATTGGTGCAAAACCTTGACGCTGAATATTTTCTGTAACTGCCCGTGGTTCCAGGAATTGCAGGAGGTAATCAGGACCTCCGGCTTTAGAACCTACTCCAGAAAGTTTGAATCCACCAAAGGGTTGCCGTGCAACTATAGCACCTGTAATCGTGCGGTTGATGTACAAGTTCCCGACTTCAAATTCTGTCTGCGCCTGCTGAATGTGGGAAGGTGTTCGAGAATAAAGTCCTCCAGTCAAGGCGTAGTTAGTCCCATTGGCCACCGCTAAGGCTTCCTGGAAATCTTTCACTCGAATTACCGCCAGCACAGGCCCAAAAATTTCTTCCTGGGAAATTACTGCATTTGGGGATACTTCACTAAAAATCACAGGGCCGATAAAATATCCGTGTTCTGGTGCTGGTAACTCCAAGGCTAGTTGTGCTTCTGCCTTACCCTTTTCAATATACTCGCGGATGCGATCGCGGGCATTGGCATCAATTACCGGGCCGACTTGGGTACTAGGTAACTCTGCTTCGCCAATGTTCAGGGATTTTGTGGCTTCCACCAACCGTTGCACAAAGGTATCATAAATCGGTTGCAGCACAATCACCCGCGAACAAGCAGAACATTTTTGTCCGCTGTAACCAAATGCTGATTGCACCACTCCGACAACCGCTTGGTCTAAATCAGCACTTTCATCGACAATAATTGCATTCTTGCCGCCCATTTCAGCAATTACTCGCTTCATGTGCTTTTGTCCAGGTTTTAGCGTTGCTGCATCTGCGTAAATTCGACAGCCTACTTCTTGAGAACCAGTAAAAGCAATTACGTGAGTATCTGGATGATTTACTAAATAAGCACCGACTTGCGAACCCTTACCAGGCACGTATTGAAATACACCTTTAGGAAAACCAGCATCTATTAAGATTTCTGTGAGTTTGGCGGCAATCACAGAAGATGTTTCCGCAGGTTTTAGAAGAGTACAATTGCCGGAAACCAAGGCTGCAACGGTCATACCACAAGCGATCGCCAGCGGAAAATTCCAAGGAGAAATCACCACAGCAATTCCCCGTGGCTGGTAAATATAACGATTAGTTTCACCGGGTATGTCGTAAATCACACCTTGATCGAGGCGTTCCATCTCATCAGCGTAGTAGCGGCAAAAATCTATCGCCTCAGAAACCTCCCCATCAGCTTCCTTGACAGCTTTCCCGACTTCCAAAACCATCCAAGCTGCAAGTTCAGCGCGGCGTTCTTCCATCAAATCACCCGCTTTTCGTAAAATCCTAGCGCGTTCCTGAACTGGTGTTTTTCTCCAACCAGGAAACGCCGCCTTTGCAGCTTGCATCGCTTGTTCAGCTTGTTCAACGCTGATTAATCCGACTTTACCAACTACCTCACTGAAATTAGAAGGATTGAGAGAATCAACAAATTCCTGAGTATTCACATATTCCCCATTAATCAAGGGCAAATAAGTTCTACCCAACTGTTGACGAACACCTGCAAAAGCCTGCGCCGCCTTGCTTCTTCCTTTTTCCTCAGCATAATCGGTATCTGCCGCACCGAGGAAGGAAGAGGACGCAAAGAAATTTTCATTCTCAGCGTCTTTGACATCTGGCGGTGCTAATAACTCATCAATCGGACGATTTTCAAGATTTTGGCGTAAAAAAGAACTATTAGCTGTATTTTCCAACAATCGCCGAATCAAATAAGCCATTCCAGGCAATAATTCACCGTAAGGACAGTAAACTCTGACTCGATAACCCTTATCAACCAAAGCCTTGGCAACTTTGTCACCCATACCGTAGAGGACTTGCAATTCAAAGCGACGACGGGGGACATTTAAAGTTTCGGCTATGGCAATGGCACGAGCGTGCGATCGCACATTATGGCTACCAATGGCAGAATACACATATTGATGATTTTCTAGTAATAACTGAGTGATGGTTTCAAAGTTGGCGTCAGTTGCCGCTTTATCATTGTAAACTGGCTGTGGCCAGTGCTTCTGTGCTGATTTGATAGTTTCCTGATCCCAATATGCGCCTTTCACCAAACGGATTGTTAGCGGATAACCGCGCTGTTTTAACCAAGAAATCACGTTTTTAACATCTTCCTCGCTATCACGCAGATATGCTTGGATTGTGATGCCAATATCGGTGCGTTGGCGAAACTCTTCTTCTAGTAAGAGTTTTTTCAAGATATTAAGAGTTATGTCCTTATAGGCATACTGTTCCATATCAAAATGCACAGCTGCGCCTAATTCTTTGGCACGACGTAAAAGAATACGAATGCGATCGCTAACTCTTTCTTCACTACCTTTAGCATCTAATGGGTCAAATTGGGAATAAAACGCCGTTAACTTAACAGAAACCTGCACTTTTGGTAGCAGTTCGCCATCTGCCTCATCAATAGCTGGGATAGCTGTCCAATTCTTCGATGCTTCTACCAATTGTTGCATTAATTCTAGATAGCGTTCTAGATAAGATTGCGCTTCAGCTTCAGTAATTACCGCTTCACCAAGTAAATCAATGGTGAAAGCCATTTTTTCTTTTCGCAGCCGTTCAACTGTTTTGATGACTTGTTTAATATTTTCCCCAGAAATATATTTATGAGCAAGAGTTTCAACCGCTGTACCAACCGTTGTAGCAGCAACTTGCCCTGGTACAGAGTCGGGGTTAGCAAAGTTTAGCATTCCCTTCAAAGCTGACGGTAATTCTACAGATTCGTCCCCTAAATATTCCTGTAAATGAGAGGCAATTTCTGATTTACTGTGCAAAGCAGGCAGCGTATCTATAAACCGAAATAATTGCACCCGCAACCCAGGATTACTCATTGCCCAAGCTAGTAATTTATCATCCCAGCGCATTTGATCTCGCAGGGAAGCAAAAAACGAACGATTTTCTTGGGTAGCTGCTAGAAGTTGTTTAGCAATTTCTTGGGTTTTAGCTTCGTAGGTGCTTGTTTTTACTTGTAATACCACTGATAATAAACTCCTTAATCAAGGCAAGGTTTTTTGTACAAAACCTGTGTCTTCTATTTTGACGCTTTAATTTTAGCTGTCGCCATATTGGGGAGTGTGGGCACAGAAGGGGGAAAGATTTCTTCCCCAACCTCCCACACCTCCCCTGCCCCCTGCCCCTCTGCCTCTTTTCCATGCCCTATTCAATCACCTACAAGTGTTATCCTTTTGTTGATATATTTTTAACTCGAAGGGACAGATGTTGCAGCACAAGAGTTTAGCTCAGTCATACTAGGAGTGGGGATACTAACGCTATGTCTACAGAAAACCTCACGCGTATCTTATTTGCTAACTGGCAACGCACACTCCAGCCTTATGGCGTTGACGAAGTAGCGGCTGATAAGGCCTTTAATTACTTGGTTACAGCTTACTCTAGCAGCGATCGCCATTACCACACGCTCAAACACATTCATCACGTCCTCAACACGATTGAAGTTTTGCAAGGTTACACCAATAACTTAACTGCTGTTCAATTTGCTGCCTGGTTTCATGATGTGGTGTATGACACTCAGGCTGAAGATAATGAACAAAAAAGTGCGGACTATGCTCTTGAATTGTTGAGTAACTTAGGTATTTCAGAAAGTATCACAGCTACTGTTGCCAATCTGATCCTCAACACCAAAGAACACCAGGCTGCGGTAGATGATTTTGATAGCCAAGTCCTACTTGATGCAGATTTAGCGATTTTTGCTGCTAGTCCAGTTGATTATGCAGAATACGCCTATGGTATTCGCAAGGAATATGATTGGGTGTCAAAAACAGAATATATAACAGGACGGCGGCAGGTTTTAGAAAGATTTGTAAAGCGATCGCATATTTACTTTACGCCTTTAATGTTAGAGTTTGCCGAACCATTTGCCCGCAGCAATATTCAGGAGGAAATTAAGTATTTGGCTTCAGGATATGGTTTTTGATTAAGACTATGTAATATAATCTACGAAATTTTTCCTCATAATTGTAAGTGCGATCGCTCGTGAGCGCCAACTATTGTGACAGTTGGCGCAAAGAAGGAAAAAATTAGGCAATGTATAGTAGCAATACTTATCTAAATTATCAGCTAATTTCAGCCACCAAAGCTGTTGTAAATAAATAACAAGCAATTATTGTAAAGTTGCATTTCCGTTTTTACCCGGATCTCGGCTTTGACTCTATTGGGTTCAATAGAAACAGATCAGAAATGGTTTTACCTCTATTATGTTTCCGATTTGACAGCGAACTCTGTTTGAGAAACATTCAAACATGGGTAGTTGTCGCTCGAAAAGCTCAGATGTGGAGCTAATCTAAACCTGCGATCGCATAGAAGCCCGATAATCCAAACTGGAATTCAGGATTGACCATGAGCCAACGATTTCCATCTGACAATTCCCAGACAAATGTTGGAACAAACACTAATGTGATTGAAAGTAAGCAGGCAAAAATCTCTCTATGTGAGAGTGCCACATATTTGCAGCAGGCAATTGAGTATGCTCCTGTAGGAATAGCCATATTCGATCGAGAAATGCGCTATCTAAATGTGAGTCACAAATGGCTAGAAGCATATAAGCTCACCGATGACATTATCGGACGCTCACACTATGAGATATTTCCTGACATGACACCAGAGTGGAAGCAAATTCACCAACAGTGTTTAGCAGGAGCGATGGCACAACGAGCTGAAGATCCCTATCCTGGAGCCGACGGGTCTATGGAGTGGCTAAGCTGGTCAATCCGTCCTTGGTATATGGCAGGTGGTGAAATCGGCGGCATTATTATGTTGAGCGAAAACATCACTCAGCGCAAGCAAACAGAGTTAGAGCTACAAGAACATGAAGAACAATTCCGCTTAACTTTTGAACAAGCAGCCATAGGCATTTGTCATGTAAGTTTGGATGGACGTTGGCTACTGGTGAATCAACGCTTCTGCGACATTATAGGTTATGAGCGTGAGGAAATATTAGCGTTAACATTTGAAGATATTACTCATCCCGACGACCTGGAAACAGATTTAGATTATATCCAGCAGTTGCTTGAAGGTATAATTCCTCGCTATTCAATGGAGAAGCGATATATCCATAAAAACGGTTCTACCATTTGGATTAACCTCGACGTTTCGTTGCTGCGCCAATCCTCTAGGGAACCTGTATACTTTATTTCTACAATTCAAGATATTGACGAGCGCAAACATGCCCAAATAGCACTTCAACAAAGCGAAGAACGTTACCGTTCACTGATTGCTGCAACTTCTCAAATAGTCTGGACAGCTGATTCCCAAGGGCGATCGCCAGATATACCTACTATGAGAGCTTACACTGGACTAACGGAATCAGAAGTAATTAATTTCGGTTGGTTGAATGCAATTCATCCAGAAGATCGCAAAAAAACGACTCAAGCCTGGATGCAAGCATTGGAAACTAGAAGTTTGTATCAAGTAGAATATCGAATTCGAGGTATAGATGGTAACTATCGCTATTTCCAAGGTCGAGGCGTTCCCGTTCTCAATGGAGATGGCAGCATCTGGGAGTGGATAGGCACTTGCACCGATATCCACGAACGCAAAGAAGCCCAAGAAGCCTTACAAGAAAGCAATACACTGTTACGCTCGATTTTGGAAAGTACTCCAGACTTCATTGTTGTCAAGGATCTGGAGGGGCGTCATGTTGCTCTTAACTCCAATTTGGCGAAATTCCTGGGTAAGCGAATTGACGAAATTATCGGCAAAGATGATTTTGAACTATTACCGCCTGACGTTGCAAGTGCAATGATGGCCAAAGACCGCCAGATCATTGCCACAGGAATTGTTGAGACTTACGAAGAAGATGCTCATAATGGTGAAATTAGAGGAACCTTCCTGACCACAAAGGCTCCTTGGCGGGATACTCATGGCAACATCCTCGGTATTATTGCCATTAGTAGAAATATTAGCGATCGCAAACAAGCAGAACTAGCACTACAAAAGAGTGAAGAACGATTCCGTTCGCTAATTGAAGCGACATCTCAAATTATTTGGAGTACTGATAGTCAAGGTGCATTTGTCACCGACCAACCACAATGGCGAGCTTTCACAGGACAAACAGTTGAAGAACTCTGGGGTTGGGGATGGCTAAATAAAGTACATCCTGAAGATAAAGCTTACACTACCGAGGTCTGGTTAGCAGCACTTACCAACCGCAGTCTTTACCAAACCGATCTGCGGATTCAGCGTTATGACGGTGAATATCACTACTTTAGTGCGCGTGGCGTACCGATTTTAGATGCAAATGGCAATATTCGAGAGTGGGTAGGTGCTAACACTGATATTACCGAACGCAAGCAATTTGAAATCACTCTTGCCAAAGCCAAAGAAGCAGCAGAAGCAGCGAGTTATGCCAAAAGCGAATTTCTTGCCAACATGAGCCACGAGTTGCGGACTCCCCTCAACGGTATCCTGGGGTATGCCCAAATTCTTCAGCGTTCTAGACACTTGCATGAAGAAGCGCGATCGCGCATTGATGTGATTTACCAGTGCGGTTCCCATTTGCTGACCTTAATTAATGACATCTTAGATTTGTCAAAAATTGAGGCGCAGAAAGCCGAACTCATGCCCACGGATTTTCACTTTCCAGCGTTCTTGCAAGGTGTAGCCGAGATGTGCCGCATCCGTGCCGAACTGAAAAATATTAATTTTCAATATCAATTAGCTTCAGAATTACCTATTGGCATTCGTGCGGATGAAAAACGCCTCCGACAAGTATTGATCAACCTTCTAAGCAACGCCATCAAATTTACCGATGCAGGTAGCGTCACTTTTACAATCACCTATGGCTTGGAAGGAAAAATTCGCTTTCATATACGTGATACAGGCATCGGTATTCCCCAAGACAAACTCGAAGCGATTTTTCAACCTTTTGAACAAGCAGGAGATAGCCGCCACCAAACCGAGGGTAGTGGGCTGGGCTTGGCAATTAGCCAAAGAATCGTAGAATTGATGGGCAGCAGCATTCATGTTCAGAGTCAGATCGGAGTCGGCAGTATTTTCTGGTTTGATGTCAACCTACCTGCTGCTGATGAATGGGTGAAAACATCGCAAGCTGACGACAAAGGACAAATTATTGGTATCAAAGACTGGCGTCCCAAGGTTCTTGTGGTTGATGACAAATGGGCAAATCGCTCAGTCATTGCCAACTTGCTCAGCCCTATCGGCTTTGAGATAGCGGAAGCACTCAATGGAGAAGAGGGTTGGCAGAAAGTTCAAGAATTTCAACCAAATCTCGTCCTCACTGACCTATTGATGCCAGAACTTGATGGCTTTGGTCTCATCAAGCGTATTCGTGAATCAAATACATTCAAAGATATTGCCATAATTGTTTCCTCAGCTAGCGTATTTGAAACCGATCAACATCGCAGCTTAGAAGTAGGAGGAAATGAGTTTCTTCCTAAACCCATACAAGCAACGGATCTCTTCTTGAAATTGCGGAAACATCTCAATCTAGAGTGGCTTTATGAAGAGCAGCAAGATTTAAGCCAACCAGAGCGCGACAATACTAAGCTAGTCGCTCCATCTACAACAGAATTGGAAACTTTATACGAATTGGTAATGAAAGGTAACTTCAAAGGAATTATTAAACAAGCAGCATTAATAGTAGAAATGGATAAAAAATACATCCCTTTTGCAAATAAGCTACAGCAATTGGCAAAAGGATTTCAAGACCAAGATATTCTTGCACTCATTCAATCTTACAAATAAAAGCTATGAATTCCATAACAGAACAAACTCCGACGGTTCTCATTGTTGATGATAATCCTGCTAATTTAGGTGTCTTATCTGATGCCCTCGATCAGGCTGGCTTAGAAGTTTGGGTGGCAAAATCTGGCAAGGTAGCTCTCGAACGCGTCAGATATGCTCTACCAAATTTAATCTTGTTGGATGTAATGATGCCAGAGATGGATGGTTTTGAAACTTGCCGTCAATTGAAGGCGAATCCAGTAACTAAAGATATTCCAGTCATTTTTACGACCGCACTTTCTGATACTGCTAACAAAGTTGAAGGTTTTGAAGTTGGTGCTGTAGACTACATTACTAAACCTTTTCAACAAGAAGAAGTTTTATCACGGGTTCAATTGCACTTGAAGCTGCATGATTTAGCACATAAACTAGAGCAAAAAAATACTCTTTTGGAGCAGAAAGTTACAGAAGTCAGCCTTGCATATCATGACCTTCAACAAATGCAAATCAAGCTGATTCAAAGTGAAAAACTGTCTAGTTTAGGACAAATGGTGGCTGGAATTGCTCATGAAATTAATAACCCCGTAAATTTTATTTATGGCAATCTCAGTCATGCTAATGAATATACCCAACAAGTATTAAATCTACTGCAACTTTATCAGGAGGAATATCCCAATCCCACACCTCGTATTCAAACCGAACTGGAAGCGACTGATTTAAATTTTATTCAGGATGACTTATTCAAGCTGCTCAACTCAATGAATATCGGCGCAAAACGTATTCGTGAAATCGTACACTCTATGCGGATCTTCTCTCGCGTAGATGAATCCAACATTAAAGAAGTGAATATTCACGAGGGTATTGATAGCACACTGACTATTTTAAACTACCGATTAAAAGCAAGACCAGACCATCCTGGAATTGAAGTAGTAAAAAATTACGGTCAATTACCACTAGTTGAATGTTATGTCGGACAACTCAATCAAGTGTTTATGAATGTTCTTGCCAATGCCATTGATGCATTAGATGAATACAATCAACAGCGGTCATTTGAGGATATTCAAAAACAACCAAGTCGCATTGAGATTAGCACTAAGGTAATTGGCAATAATTGGGTTTCTATCCACATCGTTGATAATGGCACGGGTATTTGTGAAGATGTCAAAGCAAAGCTGTTTGACCCATTTTTTACAACCAAACCTGTCGGCAAAGGAACCGGATTAGGGTTGTCTATCAGCTACCAGATTGTTGCCCAAAAGCATGGTGGCAGTCTTTATTGTCAAGGCATACCCGGAAAGGAGACGGAATTTGTAATTCAAATTCCAATTCAACAGCGACTTGCCCAAGTTGCTTAAGGTATCATTGGTCATTGGTCATTGGTCATTGGTCATTGGTGTAGGACTTACACATTGACAATAAGCTGACTATGTGTATTTAAGCCACCTTTTGTTTTATACCAATTCTCTAAAAAAATATGGTCTCGACATCGAACAAAGTCCAGTATGTAATGCGAGAATCCCACGGCTTTAAACCGTGGGAGTATGTCAATTAACGTCTGCCACCACCACGATGAGGCACTTCAGATTCTTCTTGTTTTGTTTTAAGTGCAAATAGTTGTTGGTGCTGTGGCTGCTGAATTTTTTGGAGCGCAAATTGTGCACGGGTACGAACTCCAAGATCTGCATCTGTATCGAACATTTGCTGAAGTCGATCTCTAATCCGCGAGGCTTGATCTGGTAAAGTAATTGCGTTGTTTACCGCCGCAGGCATCGCTGTTGCTAGTGCTTCTAAACTCGTGACTACTGCATAGCGCACCACCCATTCTGGATCTTCAGAAATTAATACTAGTGCCTCTATTACCTGAGTCTGCACAGATTCAACTTTCTCAGGTGGTACTTGATGCCAGCGCAATGTGCCTAACCCCCTAGCTGCTGCCCGCCGCACACTCAAGGAAAAATCGGTTTTTGCTGCCTCTAGCAAAGTGTCCAGCGCCCGTAAATCCCCAATTCCGGCCAAGGCGCGAACTGCCCAGGCTCTAGCCCCATAGTTGTAGTCATCAATTAGTTCTAATAGCGGTACGACTGCGGGTTCTCCGATGGCAATCAATCCATCTACCGCCGCCACCGCCGCCCCCGGATTATTGTAGCCCAAAGCTGCAACCAAAGTGGGAACAGATTCTTCTATACGAGCCGCTGCTAACTCTTGAACTGCATCTAACAAGCGATCTGAAGAATCTGCTTCTTCCACAGCACGAATCAATATTTGGGCAAGTTCACTGTTATCCATAATAATTTCACGAGCCATTCTCAGTCAGCCAATTGTAGCTTAAGTTATCCGTAGTTTGCATTATATATAAACCCCCTAGCCCTAGTCTTGCAATTGGGTTGGGGGTTTATGTGTGGTAAGCATTTAATTTTTAAGTATTAATCACAACCGATTACTAAGCAATTATGACTATAACAACGAGTCCATCAGATTCATGACTTTAATAGCACCTGCTGATAAAGTGCTTGTTGTTGTGCCATTGACTTGATGTTCCAGTAATCCTTTGAGAGAGATTAGTTTGAGGCTATTTTCTGCCAGAGTCTCGGCTATGGACTCAGCTGCGGGTAGATACCCAATTGCTCCCAAGTCTGCCAAAACAGCTCGACGCAATTGCAATTTTTCACCTGCCAAAGCCTTTACTAAGCGTTCTCCATAAACTGATTGTTGGGTTAACTGATACATTGCTCGTGCGGCAGCATATTGCACCAATTCTATGGGATGCTCTAAGAATGGTTTTACTAAAGAAATCGACTCAGTAGCCCGCAAGCTTCCCAAGGCTTCTAATATGGCGTCGTAAGGTTGGGACAAATCTGGCTGCTCTGATTTTAGTTGCTCTCCATGTAAACCTGCTTTTAGTAGCTCGATCAGTGTAGGAATACAAACCCGATCGCCTAGCATATCTAGAGATTGCGCTGCTGCTTCCCGGACATAAAAATCCGAGCAGCCTAAACAAGCAATTAAGGGTTTTACTGCCTGGCGATCGCCGATTTTCCCTAATGCTCTCGCTGCGTTCCGCCGTAAAGGATATCCACCTTCTGGTGTCCTGTCGGCTTCATCTTCTAAGGCTGCAATTAGTAATGTAACCGCAGCTGGTTCGCATATCCGAAACCTACCCAACCACCAGGCAGCATAAAATCGCAAACCCAAATCTGCACTTTGGAGATTTGCGATCGCCTGTTCTACTGTTAGCTGTTCTCCTCCAGGTGAGTCACCTATCGGTGATAAATCTTCAAATTTCTGCGGATTGGAATTCATCAGAAGGAGGATTGGTCTGTTCGGTATCTGTTTTCGTCTCAGAAGTCAATGGCTGAATGCTAACTATTTTGCCACCCAAGCGAGCTATCCGCCGCATTTCTTGACTCATCCGGTTTTCAGGCACTGTGATAAATACACTGGCACTAGAACGAATCGGATAGCTGGTTTTTTGGGTTTCTTCACTTTGGCGCAAACCAACTACTTCATAGCGGAAGTAGCGACTAGTAGTTCTACCACCAATAAATTGTCCAACCATAAATCAATTTAAAATTCATTTCAAAATTTTTATTAGTCATTTGTCATTGGTTGTTTGTCTGTTGTCAAATAACCAATGACCAATGACTTTAAAGTGGCTTGACGCTAGCGATTTTACCACCTTGTTTTACCACTCTTTGGAAGTAGCTAGATAGCTCTTCATAAGGTATGACTACGGCTTGATTGACACGGCGTGTGCTTGGATATCCAGCTCCAAAAATGCCTGCTACTTCAACGCGGTAGAGTCTGCCTTCTTTGCCAAAAGTTCCTGCGCCACCGAAAGTACTGTTGGGGGTGACACCTTTGGCGGAAGCAAGGTAGGCAAAGCCTGAAGGACCGCCTGAGGGAGGAACCACAGGGGATGCAGAATTGCGACCTAATTCGCTTGCCAAACGGGAGGACTTGCCTTTGAGTTGGGATCGATCGCTACTGGCATAGCCGCGATAAAGTTGAAATATCCGGCTAAATCCCACAGTTTTCTGCCCTACTTGAGTTTCAAACCCACGATAGTAAGGCACAATATTTTCCCCAAAGTTGGTTTGATACTCTGGCGAATCAATATAAGAATCAATGTCAGCATCGTACCCTTTATTTTGGTACAAGTCTAAGTGATAAACCACGTCAGACTCATCATAAGGAGCACGACCCAACAAATGTTTGTAATTGAGTTCAATGACGCGAGTTTGGAAATTGTCGTAGAAAAATTTGGTTTTGTAGAGTTCTGATTTAGCTACTTGACGCACAAATTCTTGCACGGTGATTTTGCCATCACGCAAAATAGATTCGGCACTGATGAGGCGGTCAGTTGCCAATACGTAGTCATTGCCCAATAACTGACGATAAACGGCAGAAATTACTCTTTCTATATCTTCTTTAGTTGCATTTGGACGCAATTCTACAGGAGCGCTATCACTAAAAGGTTCTGTCCCCAGACGGGACGCTGCTGTTGTAATCGCCATCTTGAAAATTCTCCTTTCCTTTATAGGTAATTGGTATTGGTCAGGGGAGTGAATAATGCAGAGTAGCGAGTGGGTGAGACGAGGAAGCAGGAGAGAAGAGTTTTTTTACTTTCTGCACTCTTCACTCCGCCACTGGAGCCTTTTACCAACTCCCGTATAGACACTATCTCGCGTCTCTACCTATTTCCCTAACCGTATTCCTTACTTACACAGCTGTGATGCTAATCACTTTACTGCCTTTACGATTTAGCTGCTGCAATTTACTAGAAAGTTGCTCGTAGGAAACTATCAACTCCGCAGTACCCCGCCGCACTACAGCTGAATTGGGAGAAGCTGCTTGCAGGACTCTAATCCGGTATGCTTCTCCACGACTACCTGTAGAGAGACCAGTTAAGGCTCCAGAAGATACTGGGTAGATAGGTGAAGCTAGATTCTTAGCTATTTCCCAGGTTAGCTTTCCTTGTTTTTGTCCTTGGGCGCGATCACTGTTCGCATAACCCCGATACAATTGAAACAGTCGCCCATAGCCAACGTTTTTCTTCCCTACTTGGCTTTTAAAACCTCGGTAGTAGGGGACAACATTTTCGCCAAAGTTTTCTTGATATTCTGATGAGTCAATATAAGAGTTAATTTCAGCTTCGTAACCTTGTGAGTTGTATAGCTCAACGTGGTACGAAATCTCTGACTCATCTTCCGGCGCACGACCTAATAAATGCTTATAATTCAACTCGATAAATCGAGTTTGTGAGTTGGAGTAGAAAAACTTCTCACGATAGAGTTCTGATTGAGCAATGGCTGATACAAAACCCCGGACTGAAATTGTACCCTGCTGTAGCAGTGATTCAGCACTCTCCAGACGCTCACCTTCCAGTAGGTATGCATTACCCAAAATCTGACGGTAAGCTGCTCGAATCACTACTGCCACATCTGCTTCTGTTCTATCAGGACGTAGTTCTACTATTCCTGAGTTTTCAAATGGTTCAATTCCCAGTCTTGCTGCTTGTCCCAAAGCTGCCATCTTTAACCTCCTCAGTTTTAACTACAAAACTGAAAACTTTTTAGAAAGTATTTTTTCTAATCTTTTAACAGTCTTTTGAAAATAAAACTGCCCGGAGAGGTAAACAACTCATAGAACTTCCTTGTTATAAGAGCTGATTTCCTCTCCGGGCTAAAGAAACACTCTAGCTGAGAGTATTAATTACGTAGTCGATGTAAGAATTTGCTTCAACAGCTGGGTCGCCGCTCAGACCGTGGTTAGCTTTGATGTACTTGAGGGCTTCAATGTACCAGCTAGGAGACAGATCGAAAGTTTTGTTGATTTCAGCTAAGCCGGAAACCAAGAAATCATCCAACGGACCTGTGCCACCAACAACTAAAGCGTAGGTGATCATCCGTAAGTAGTAGCCTACATCACGTACACATTTAGCTTTACCGCGTTGATCGTATGCGAAGTTAGGCCCTTGTTGTTGAGTGGTGTAGGGGAACTTGTTGTAAACAGCTTGAGCTGCGCCTTCTGTTAACCGTGAAGCATTAGCAGTCAAGGATTTTGCTGCTTGCAAGCTAGCTGGCGCTTGGCGAAAACGACCAAAAGCTACTTGAATTTCGGTGCTGCTGAGGTAGCGACCTTGAGAGTCAGCTGCTGAAATTGCTTCAGTTAGAGGTGTTTTTGTCATTTTTGGTATTTCCCTTTAACAAACTTTTCGTTGAAATTTTGTTTTGTCCTGTGGACAATTATTTCACTCAATAGCAACAGTGCTTGGTTTAAGCAACAGCAGCAGCAGCGCGATCGAAGTAGCTAGCGATTTCAGCTGCTAAAGCGCTGCAATCTCCTCTGGTGATGCCATTGGGATCGTTAACAATCTTCAAGGAAGCATCTTTGAGCTTTTGAATCCCAACAGCAACGGAAGCTCCAGGAGTTCCCAATGCCAAGTAGGTTTCACGTAGACCATTGAGCGCACGGTCGTCTAGCACGCTGGAATCACCAGCAAAGATTGCATAAGTGACATAGCGAAGAATGATGTCCAAATCGCGGATGCAAGCAGCAGCACGACGGCTTCTGTAAGCATTACCACCAGGAGCAATCAATTGAGGTTGTTCTGCCCACAGATCGCGTACCGCAGCAGCAACAATCGCAGATGCGTTGCTGGTAATACGGTTAACTGCGTCTGCACGCTTGTTACCATCTTTAACTAGTTCGCTCAAAGCATCCAATTGTGCATCGGAGAGATATTCCCCACGTGTATCAGCTTGGGAAACTACTTTTGCAAATGCATCTAAAACCATTGCGTTAAATCTCCTAATTGGCTTGGTTAAGAATTATTTGAAGTCAAAACTGAATGGTTCAGCTTTCTTTTTGATGTCAGAAGTGTCTGACCATTTACGAAAGGTTCACAACGGACATCCAAGGTATAAGTCTACGACCTGTAGGGTTTCGGATTAAAACTTTTGTTACAAAACTTCATCTTAATATGAGAGACCAGAAAACCCGCTAGATTCAGCACCCCATCAACCTTGTACTGTTATTTTTCCTTTCAAATTCTTTTTATACTATGATGATGCCTTTTGTTTTATTAAAAATTATTATGTTCCCTTGTCTTTTTGTTAATTTAAATTAACAAAAACATCTATTTAAGTAAAAATACGGTTTTCAAATAAAACACCACTACCAAGATGGTTTGGTTAAGGTAAGAGATGCAATAAATCGTCGTTTTTATGGTAAAACCACTATCAATACTTGTCGGTTAAGGGGAAAAGGGGAAGGGGAAAGGGGGAAAGAAAAAACCTTTAACCTTTTCCCCAAATCCAATGCCGAGTTAAAAATGCACAAAGCGAGCAGTATTGAAACCACTATTTATTGTATTTATCGGTTATTTCCATCGTTTTTGCTAGGGAATCCTTTCACTTATAAGGTAAAACTAAGAAATAACTACTAGCATTTGTGGGGTGGGCGTCTCGCCCGCCTAATCCATAAGACGGGTGAAACGCGCACCCCACAAGAGTTAATTGGATATTTTTTATTTGAAACTGTCTAATAGTTTTTTAGAACAGAAGGATAATCTTCACCGATACACAGATTGGCCGAACTCCTTTTATTGATTGTATATTTACTTACACGACTAGCAATTTTCTCTCTAAATCAAATAAAAAGCCATGAATATACTCTTCAGTCCATTCATCACCATAGAACCGCTTGAACATACCTCGTGCAGGGTCTTTTTCAGATCGATATCGCAGGTATCGCAGTTGTGCTTGTTCAATATCTGCTAGGTTTTGGGAATCAGTTACAGGTTCTGCTTGCTCTACAAAATCGAGGTAAGCTTTGAGATAGTCTTTAAAAGCAGCAAATACTTGGGTTTCCACTACGACAGTTTCCTGAGGACGAGTCCACAGAAAAGCAGGAGAAAAGAAGGGTCGTGCTTCTTCTGGAAAATCACCTCCCCAGGTTAGGTGCTGTTGATGGGCATGGAAGATAGGCAGAATCGGCTGAGTATACTTTGCTTGATATGCTAGATCTTCTCGGAATAGGGGTTGCATATCCAAGGCGATGAGGTGTCCTCCTGGTAGTGTGACCAAATCTGCCCCAAAGAAGGGTAGGTCGTAGTTGAGGTGTGGAAAAATCACGAAATTCAGAACTTGGAGTGAATTACCACCTTGTACGTGTGCTGCTCGAATTTGGCGTAGTTTCGTGGTTTGAAAGGCATAACTAGTGGTGAGAACCTCTTGTTGGTTCTTGCCTTTACCCACGGTAGCAACCTTAGATTCAAATCCTTCAGGAATAGGATATGGTTGCAAATCTAAGCGCGATCGCATGTAGGCGATCGCATAATCGATAAATGGCTGATAGAGTGTCATTTGATGTATCAACTCTAAAATTTAACATTAACAAATATTAACTTTGGGCATTGGGCATTGAGATTGCTGTAATTATCCCCTCCACCCCTTTACCCCTCTGCACTCATCTTTTGCTGACTGCTAAAGGCACAGCATCTTCAAATAAGAATTCGTGCAGAAAGCGCTCTGCCCATTCATGACCAAAGTAACTGCTAAATAGACCAGATGCGGGATCGCGGTCTGCACTATATTGGTCATAGTCTTTTTGAGCTTTGACAATCCGCTGGATATCTTCTGGGTCTTGTAGAGGTTGGGCATTTGCTAACATTTGCCAATACAAGTTTAAGTAATCCTGAAATGCTTCAAAAACTCGCGTTGCTACTGTTTGAGCATCTGTTTTGGCAAATAATAGGTACTTAGAAAAGTACTGATTAGCATCGTAAAACTTCATTTCTAAGTCTTGCGACAAATCTGGGTATTTCTCATGCAGAGATTTCAGCGGCAGTATGTATTTTTTCTGGTAATCTTCATCTTGAAATAAAGGCTGAAAGTCAAGGACAATCAGGTTTTTAATTTTACCAAAGGATAAAAAATCAATTCCTAATAAAGGTAAATCATAGTGATGACTGGGATAGATGACGCTGTTAAAAATTTGGGCGCTCTCTCCGGCATCAATGTAGGTATAGCGAATTTTTCGCAACTCTTGACATTGGTGAGACCAACTGCGAATGGTTGCTGGGTTTCTGCCGCGATCGCTAACTTTGAATTCCAAACCAGGGGGAATGTCCCTACTTTGTAAATCAAACCGTTCAAATAGCTCTTTTTCTAAAAATTCCAGGAAAGGCTTATACATACAGCATGACTCATTAACCCTTGCATGAAAATAAAGGATGTGAATGATGCACGTCTCATTTCTTAGAAACAAAGCAACATTCCTTAATAGGGAAAGGGAAGAGGCAGAGGGGCAGGGGGAAGGGGGCAAGGGGGAGAATAAAAAATTACCTCTTTCCCGTCTGCCCCCTGCCTCGCCATCTCCCCGCTCTCTATCCCCTAGCATGATTTTGAGCGATCATTTGCTCTAGCACTTGTTGAGAAACACAACGACGCTCAGAACAATAAGTCATCAAGTTGATTCCGTTCATCATTCGCACGGTACTAACTCTGACACGAAAATCATCCGTCACAAACCAACAACGTTCTTGACCTTGGTTGTTATCATAATCAGTGTCAATCGTCAGCACTCCATCACTAGCAAATCGATATCGACTGACAACCGGAATGCTCTCTACATAACCTTGATTGCGGATTAATTTCCCAGAAAGCCTTGTTTCATCGTCGGGAATGTCAACCAAAATGGCAGCATTGTCAGTGTTCGGCGGTCTTGTGTCTAGGTTGGCCTGCCATGCAAAGCTAGCACCCGCAGTTGCTTTATCTGGCTCTATTCCCTGTGCTTTACAAACTTCTTGGACTTTGGGGTCATCTTTTTCTATGACTGTAATGATTAAATTCGACTCTCCCGACTCATCTGCGGCTGAGTCAAAGTGATGAACCGAACGTTCTGTAAACCATGTCCCTTCACTTTTACGAAAGAAGTCAATCATTGACAAGGGTGGTGTTATATGCATTTATTTTGAAACCTCGTTTTTTAAAACAATACTTCGGCAAAATCTTGTTTATCGCCAATAATCTCCCTACCCCTACAATACGAGCAAGCTAGCAACAGCGTCTCTATTGGAGCGGACGCACTGTCGGCGTTCGCCACCAACTACAAATGAATTGCACAGGCGGTGGAAAGTGCGATCGCAGTTTTATCCATCAATATCTGCATTCTTCCGCTAGGCACAAGGATACTCCTTAGTCTTGATAGTTTTTTTGGGCGAATTTTAAAGGCAATAGCTCGAATTGTAGACCTTTTTGTGACCCTCGTTAATCGTAACGTAGGCGTAGCCCGCCGCAGCCATCGCACGTGTTTACACCTAAAGCCACATCAGCCAAGATTTTATCTGCTAGGTCAAGAAGTTGAGCTATTGGGCGATCGCTAAGTTGATAGTATAGAAAACGTCCCTGCTGTTGACGGATAACTAAATCACAACAGCGCAGACATCCCAGATGATTAGAAACATTAGACTGAGTGATATCATGTCCGCATAATTAGTTATGATTCCCACAGTCATTGCACCCCAAAGAGCCAAAGCTGCGCTTTATCTCCCCTAAGAGCTTGCCTACAGTGTACACACAAGTCCCAAAGAGTAGTCTGTCAAGGAATAATTGACGAGTAGATTCTCTGTAGAGACGGCGATTTATCGCGTCTTGTGAACGTGTTGGTCTATCAGACGCGATAAATCGCGTCTCTACATGAGGGCTTTCTCGCTAATCCCAAGTGTATTAGGATAAAACTGAATCAGACTTGTGTGTATACCGTAGCCCCGCTTGCTCTTAGGGGATTAAGGGGTGGGGTTCTTTGGTAATTTTAGTTTTACGTGGGATGAATGCCCAACTTAGGTAAAGTGTAAAATGACTTCAAAAGTTTTACTTTAATCACCTAATGACAAATAGTGAAATTCACCCGATTACCAGAGAACGCCCCAGTCCGACTCCAGAAATTTTAACAGCCCTCAAAGCAGGACTTCCTTTAGAAAAAGTAGATTTGAACGAATTCAATCTGCGGGGAATTGATTTAAGACAAGCTAACTTGAGTCAAGCCAAGCTACTAGGAGCCGACCTCAGTGAGATGGTCTTGAGTGATGCAAATCTCAGTGGAGCCGATTTGCGAGGTGCTAACCTGCGGGGAGCTGATTTGAGTGGAGCAAATTTGCAGGGAGCTTATTTAAACCGTGCTGACCTCCAACAAGCAAATCTCAGTGGCACAAATTTGCAGGGAGCTAAACTTCAAGTAGCGCGTTATGATACACAGACAAAATGGCCTGAAGAATATAACTACAAAGCTTCGGGAGCAGTAGGGCCGGGTGCTAATCTGAATGCTGCTTATCTGAATACAGCTTTTTTACGCAATGCAGATTTGCAAGGGGCTAATCTCCGGGGAGCCTACCTTAGCGGCGCTGACTTGACTGGAGCTAATTTACAAGATGCCGCTTTGAGTGGCGCTGACCTCAGTAAAGCTTATTTGACAGGCGCTTGCTTACGGAATGCTCGATTAACTGGAGCCGATTTGCGGGATACAGATTTGCGAGCAGCTGACCTCAGTAACGCAGAAATGGAGTATCTTCAAAGTATTGCTGGGGCAGATTTTACTCTTGTTCAAGGAATGACACAAGCAACCAAAGCCATGCTTCACAGCCGTCCAGCATCAGAACTCGATGTTTGGAACGCCTACACCCGCAGCACAACTCGTGAAAGTTTAAGTGGGTGAGCAGGAGTTAGGAGTTAGGAGAGACGCGATTAACCCAAGTCTTTCCAAGAGTTAGGAGTTATATCAAGTTCGGAAATCACTTATTATTAAAATTTCTCCGCGTCCCCGCGTCCTCTTCCGCGTCAGTCCTAATGATAAGTCTTCACCCGAACATGATATTATTTCCCCTCCGCCCCACTCCCCACTCCCTACTCCCTAACTTATAAAGCTTGCCAGTTGTGTTTAAGAAGCGATAAAAATGTAGCGTATCCTTCGGAAAAACCGGGCGGATCGGGTAGAACATATTGTGGAAATTCTTTATACGATCGCCAAGGTTCAGAAGCATGATGCCGTAAATATAAGGCACATTCTGAGGAACCTGGTAGGCGCCAAGTCATTTGACCAGTTGGTATATCAGTCACAAATGTCTCCCGAACTCAAAGAAATTGATATTTTATTCTAGATTTTTGCAAACTACCCGGATATTTTGCTCAAATTTCAGATAAAATAAAGGATTAGCTTGAGCTAAATTGAGTTCGATCTGATCATTGACATTATTCACAACAACCCTAAATAAGATCAAATCGCTTCGCTATTGGGGCAACAACTCTTCTAAAGCAGCTCCTATAACTCGGTGATCCTTATCCTGTCTGAGTTGGTTTAAGGCTGTTTTCGCTTCCGGTTGCTCAAATCGTTTGAGGGCGTAGGCAACTCGCACGCGCATCCGCCAAGATTCAGCATTTACCAAGCTTAGTATTTGCGATAACGCTGCAACGTGTAGGGTAGAATCAGCCAGTAAGCCGAGTGCATCAACAGACGATTCTTGAACTGTAAAATCTTCGTCTTTTAAACCCTGAACGCAGATATCAAATAATTCTTCAGGACAATTCATGTCGGCGATCGCCGCTAGTATACTACGGCGGACTAACCAGTGGTCATCCTGATAAAATGTTAGAACTAGATGAGAAACTGCTACTCTACCAAATAGTGATAAAGAATTTGCTGCCTCAGCTCGCACGTTGGGGGTATCGTCGAATTTCATAATCTGAATCAAGCCAGCAAAAGATTCTGCTGATTGTTGGCTGCCCAAACCCCTTGCTACAAATGAACGCACTAAAAATTCTGAGTCATGCAGTAGACTGGTTAGCAAAGGGACTGCTACTTCTGATTCATAATCCTTGAGTGCAGCGATCGCTTTCAAACGATACTGAAAATCTGGATTCTTCAGTTCAGCTTTAATTTTATCGATTTCCATAGGTGCATTTATTGGGGTTATTCTTTACTTTATTTTACAAATGTCAAAAAATAGCGATCGCATTTGGGAAGATCATAGGGACTGGGGACTGGGGACTAGGGACTGGGGAATAGAAATTAAAGGCTAATATCCAATCCCCAATTCCCAGTAACCAATCCCCTAGACTTATGACCGAAAACGCAAAGGATACAAGCCCCTGAATTTATTTATGGGGATCATTAATTTTGAATTTTGAATTTTGAATTTGGAGCGAAGCGACGTGACTCAATTAACCGAAACTGTTAAGCAATTAATAGCCAAAGCCAGAATTGTCAGCTTTGCACAGTGGGAACAGTCCCATCCTCAAGCAGCGATCGCTATATTCCAAGCTGCGGATGATAGTCTTTGCTATCTGAGTGACGAAGATTTACTCCAGATCGAAACTTTATCACCTAATTATTCTGCCTTGATTCCTGTTGCTCAGTTATTACGCGATCATGCAGCCGAAATCGTTGATGAAGCAAGAGTTCAGGTTTTGCTGACTTATCCTGAAATTATCGAGCCTGGGGGAGGTCTTTATCCACCCGAACGCGCTCAAGCTTGCTGGCGAGATTTTTGGCATTTTCTCCGCTGCATTACCTATGGTATCGCAGGTAGCCACGCTGAATATACTAGTCCCACAGGACTGCACTATATGAATTTGCTTTATCAGGAATTACAAGTTCCTCTGGATGCAATGGTTTTCGGCTTAAAAAGTATTAAAGCTGCTAGTCTGAAACGCTGCCAAGCCAACGATCAAGAAACTCTTACTCCTTATTTTGACCATTTAATCACCCAACTAGCTACTTTCCAAATTCCGTAGTAGTAAAAAGTTATACGATTTTGGCTAACGATTCAAAATCGAGAATGCACAATTCAGAAGATTTTGATGGCAAAGCCTAATAATCAACAATATTGGGACTTAGGCAAAAATCGCCAAAAAGCTTAATTTATCCTAGACGCTTTGCGGCTTGCCGTAGGCTACTGCCAAGACGCCTTCTCTACGAGACACTTCCGCCAACGCGAAGCGTCTCGTAGAGCGTGCGTAAGTCCTAAAGATAATCAAAAACTTACAGCGCCCTTGATTGCGATCGGCATCCCATTTTCCGATGGCTACTAGGCTATGGGCTGCTTTCATCTGGGATTTTTGCATCCCTATCACATTCTGTGCGTTGATTAGCAATTAAATACTAAAAAAAGCTTAAATTTTTCTAAAGTATCATTTAACTTAACAAATTTTAATAAATATGGTTTCAGCATCGTATCAGAATGTGTAAAGGCATAACGATGCAAAAAACTTAAAAAACTTGAATTATGGATGTTAAGAGGAATTTTAAAGACTCTAGCTCTCCCTCTTGTTTAAAGTGATGTAAAGTTTTTTAACATCTGCCGAATATCCTTCTCATAAAATTTAGTTGTTAACTGGGAGATCGTTTGAATGGCTTTCGGACCAGCATCACGATTAGGGGTCGCTTTATTTGAAGATACCGATCCCATTGATCTGTGGCCAGGTCGCTCTAATGAGGAAATTGAAACCATAATTAGAGCTGTCTACAAGCAAGTTTTAGGCAATGCCTATGTGTTGGAGAGTGAGCGGCTACCCGTTCCTGAATCCCAACTCAAACGGGGTGAAATTAGCGTTCGTGAGTTCGTGCGTCAAGTCGCCAAATCGGAACTTTACCGCTCGCGCTTTTTTGATAGCGTTCCCCGCTATCGGTCGATTGAATTAAATTTCAGACATCTTCTTGGTCGTGCGCCATTGGATCTAGAAGAAACCCGTTCGCATAGCACTATTCTGGATACACAGGGCTTTGAAGCTGACATTGATTCCTATTTAGACAGCGACGAATACCAAGAGACTTTCGGTGAAAACACTGTACCCTACATTCGGGGCTACAAAACTGAAGCAATCCAGGGCTTGGTTCAGTTTAGTCACTTATTCCAGTTGGTACGTGGTTCTGCAAGCAGTAGTCTCAAAGGTGACTTAGCTGGTAAACAGCCAAAATTGAACGGCTTAGTAATTCAAAACACGCCTACCCCTGTGGTTTCACCACTCAGCAAGGGTGCAACATTCCGCAATCCAACATCTACTCCTCGCACCCGTCAAGGCGTGGGAGCAAGTGACGATGGTAAGGTCTACCGGATTGAAGTCACTGGCTACAAGGCAAATGTGGTAAATAGCATTTCCAAGTTTCGCCGCAGTAACCAGGTTTATTTCGTACCCTACAATCAACTATCACAAGAGTATCAGCGGATTCACAAACAGGGTGGTGTGATTGCCAGTATCACTCCTGTCAATTAAAGAATCTATTCACAAACTAAGCTTGGGAAAAGGTACATGGGAAGCATTGTTATAGATTCCCCGAAGGTGGAGCTGTGGCCAACTAGCTCTATCGAAGAAGTGGAAGCAGTGATTCGAGCCGTCTATAAGCAGGTTTTGGGTAACGCTCACCTGTTAGAAAGTCAACGGCTCGTGACTGGAGAATCGCAATTGCGTGATCGGAAAATCACCGTTCGTGACTTTGTGCGAATCGTCGGCAAATCCGAGATTTACCGGACTCGGTTTTTTGAAAGTGCTGCTCCTTATCGGTTCATTGAACTCAACTTTAAACATCTGCTAGGACGCGCTCCCCTAGATCAGTCAGAGATTTCTGAGCATATCCGTCGTACCATTGAAAACGGTTATGATGCTGAGATCGACTCCTACATCGATAGCCCTGAATATCAGGCTAACTTTGGCGAAAACACTGTACCCTACTATCGGGGAAACACTAGCCAAGTAGGACAGAAGCAAGTCGGCTATAACCGGATTTTTGGTCTGGTTCGTGGTGTAGCTGAAAGCTCAAGCGCCGTCAAGTCCTCTCAGTTGGTATACTCAGTAGCAACTAACAGCGCTACTAAGATTAAATTACCTTCTGTGATCGGTAGTACTGAAAAAAGATTTAAGATCCTTGTTCAAGGTGGAAGTGGAAAATTTGATAATCCCCTCCGCCGCAGTACAACTGAGTACATTGTTCCTGCTAGCAAGATGACGCCGCAAATTCAGCGGATTAATCGCACTGGCGGCAAAATTGTTAGCATCACAGAGATTGTTTAAAGAATAGAGATTGGGTATTGGGTATTGGGCATTGGGCATTGGGTATGCATGGATTACTCTCCTTGTTTGCCCAATCCCTAGTACCCAGTCCCCAGTACCCAATCCCTAATCCCAGGTTGCACAAAAAGTAAAATAAACTACCATATAGACTGAGAGAATAACTTTTAGCCAAAATATTTTTGAGATTGTAAACTGTTTTTTCAAATAGCTTTTGTAATGAAAATTACCGAATTCTTTGAACTCTCAATTGGACGATGGCGATCGCAACGTAGCGGTCATCATTTAGCATTCGCCCATTTTGAAGAAGTCTTGTCTACGATTGACATTGAGTCTCTATCTAACAACGATCCAGCGGTGCAAGAAGTATGTAAATTATATGACATTGACACTAACAGTATTACTCATCCCTTTCGCATGACTTGGGAAGGCGAATCAGACTGGGACGATAAACCAATCTCTGGTAGTACAGTGCTTGTACCAATTCCCGATATTGAAAATCCTTCTAGAGGCAAACTCCTGCGGGAAAAGGGATATGCCGAAACAATCCCAGCAGTAGGTAAATACCACCTGAGTGATGATGGTGTTTTTACTCTACTGACAGAGTATGACCTCGCTGCGGCTGAGGAGCGAATTTGGTTTGCTAACCCAAATCTGCGATTTCGCGTATCGATGATTAAAACCAGCGATGGTAAAGGTGTGACAACCGCTTCCTTCTCTTCTGAAATTCGGTCTTTATCAAGTTGAATAAGTTAGCAATATTTGGCCAAGAGATAACATCAATAAGCAGCGTTGACTGATGAGTGTTAACCGTCCACCGTCAACAGTTAACAGCCATAAAGAGTGTTTATCCTTTTTGAGCGCACACCAAATTATCTAATACCAATTTGAAAAAAGAATGCGACAGATACATACTCCCAAACCTTTGTTCTGTTTGGCTTTCTTAATTTTGAATTTTGCGGAAAGTCTGAGCGGAGGTTTCCGATCATCAGAACTTTCCAAGAGAAAATTTTGAATTTTGAATTAGTATAATTTTGTCTTGTCACTCCTGAGGTTGAATATGACAATAGCCGCCAGTGACTCCAACACTAAGTCTAGCGATTTGCTCACCTTAGCTTGTTGGATGGCAGGAGATTTTAGCAACCAAAAGCAATCTTTTGCAAATCCTCAACTTTTCGCGCACATTCACATTTTCTTTCGTCCATTACCATTTGAGTTTTTTTCTGGCGTCGGTTTTTATTCTGAACAAGCATATGACCACGATTTATGGACACCCTATCGCCAGGGAGTACATAGATTAGTAGATTTAGGCGATCGCATTTATATCGAAAATTACAGCTTGAAAGACCCTATACTTTATGCAGGTGCTGGTCGGGAATTAGATATCCTCAAAACCATCACTCCACAGAGCATTGAACGGCGCTATAACTGTTCAATGGTTTTTATCCGAGAAAGTGAAATGTTTCGCGGTAGTGTGGAGCCAGGAAATCAATGTTTAATTCCTCGCAATGGCCGCCAGACATATCTTGTTAGCGAAGTAGAAATAACTGAGCATACTTGGATAAGTCTAGATAAAGGTATGGATATTGAAACCCATGAACAAATATGGGGTTCAACTGCTGGACCTTTGCAGTTTGAAAAACGAGAAAGTTTTGCTGATGAATTAAATGCGGTGACCGCATTATGTTAATTCAGCTGGAATCTGTTAAACCTAAAATGTTACCTCCACTAGCTGAAAAAAAAATGCGCTGCTGGATTCGCAGTCGTCACTTGATTTGTTCGGGTAACTTTTTTATCTTCGAGACCTTAGAATATACGACGATTGAAAGGTTTTCTGAATGTGTTGCTTCTTTAGGAGGAACAGTAATATCTGTTGACCCTGTTAATAAAATTTGGATGGGCGATCATCGCCAAGTTATTCTCTATCAGGCAAAAGCAAGTTTACATACACCTCATCACACCTTGAAACAATACTGGATAAAATACGGTGGTTTCTACACTAGATTTGATATCCGTGCTTGAGATATGTTGCTGCTAGCTTGCTGCGAGTTAGAAGTATGCTCTAATTGAAGAAGAATAGACAATTGTGAATTCTTCTTTTTAATTCCTCCCCCAGAGGGTTGACGGTTAACTGTTAATGTCTAACTGAATAATTTTTGATAATGATTAGTTGTTAGTTATTAACTGTTAGCCGTCTGATTTTGTTAGAAAATGTAACTAAAAAACCTCCCAAAACTTGATAAGTTATATCGTATTGTGAAGGGAATTAGTAAATTTTAGTGATTTGTACCAAGTAATCACTAGCAAATACTGACCTCCCATTACTTTTAAAAATATTGTTTTTTCAAAGGTTGTTGAAAACTATGCCAATCCTTTCAGATGATGAAATTAGACAGCGCCAATATCAAGCATTTTCCCAAACAGAAATTATTGAAATGTGGCCTGGTGCTTCAGTTGATGATACCGAAATTCTGATTCGTGCAGTTTATCGGCAAGTTTTGGGCAATGCTTACGTGATGGAAAGCGAACGCCTCATTGCTCCAGAATCACAACTCAAGCAAGGCATAATTAATGTTCGTGAGTTTGTGCGTCAAGTTGCTAAATCAGAGTTGTATCGTTCCAGATTTGTTGATAATGTTTACCGCTACCGTGCTATTGAATTGAACTTCAAGCATCTTTTAGGTCGCGCTCCTGATGACTACTCCGAGATGATATATCACAGCAACATTTTAGATGAGCAGGGTTTTGAAGGTGATATTGATTCTTATCTCGATAGTGAAGAGTATTTGAATGCCTTTGGCGACAATATAGTACCGTATTATCGGGGCTACAAAACTCAAACTGGCAAAAAAATATTGGAATTTACCAATATGCTGCAACTAGTACGGGGTAACTCTAGCAGCGATAAGAACTTAGCATCAAATAATAAACCTCAGTTGGTGCGATCGCTAATTACTAACACTCCTTACGGTAAGCTTAAACCCACGGATGTTGGTGCATTGTTAGCTGAACTTTTCAAACCCAAGTCAGAATCTGCTACTGGAGTTAATACATTTGTTACAGCTAGTAAAACAGCCGAACAAAGCTTGCAACAAAAAATTCAAGAGCAAGAAAGTCAGATTACAGCTTTACAAAAACAATTAGCAGATTTACGGCCCTTTGCCACCATCGGTACAACACAATTTACCAATAGTTCGCAGCTTTCTAGTTTTGAGAGTGCAGATGAATATGCATCTTTACAACAGCAAGCCGACGCCCAAACAAAACAGATTAGCGCATTGCAAGAGCAAATTGCTGATGCTCGACGCTTAGCCGCAGTTGGGGAAGCCCGTTTAAATAAGTGGCGCAGCCGCGTTTTTAATGGCTAAAGTCGCCAGACAATAGTCGAGTAAATCGTTTGTAGTTAGGACTTTAGTCTAGAAATATTTCAGCATTAAAGTCCTGACTACAAACTTATACCAATTCAAAATTCAAAATGACGCTCGCGGACACGGCTTAGCTGCGCTAACAAAATTCAAAATTAAGAAACCCAGATAGAACAAGGGTCTACTGACATTTCTACAGCAGATATGGAAGACGTTCCAGGTAGAGTGGAATTTGATGGAACAGCTTATAGGCAGGACTGTGGTCGCAGCGATTGCCTGTTTTTCTTCCTCCCTTGTTCACACATCCCTCATTTCACCAAATCCATCCTCGATTACGCGAACGGTGAGTATTAACGCTCCTTGCTCTTTTCATTTAAGGAAGATAACTTAATCCGCCGACTTTCACGTGAGAGTGGTACTAAAAATGGGGCTTGACTTTGAGGATTGCTTTGTTTAAAGCTTTCCACTATCTTAGAGATTTGTGCAATTGTCGGTGCTTCAAATACGCTACGCAAAGGCAACTCCAGATGCAAGGTATCACGTACTCTAGAGACAAGCTGAGTTGCCAGTAATGAATGACCGCCTAGTTCAAAGAAATTGTCATAAATTCCCACCTGCTTAAGTCCCAAAACCTCAGCAAAAATTTTTACCAACACTTGTTCAACAGGAGTGCGAGGTGCGATGTAATTTTCAGGAAATTGGGGCTTAGTTGCATCATAGAATGCTCTTAAGGCGCGGCGATTGACTTTACCATTAGCTGTTAAAGGTAAAGATTCCAATACTACAAAAGCTGATGGCATCATGTACTCAGGCAGTTTTTGTGCTACGAAAGCTTGCAACTGCGGGACTAATTTACGCGCACCCTTGGCTTGTAAGGGATTATTAGCGTAAGATTGCCAGGGACGAGAGTAAGTCGTGCTGTGTGGAAAAATAGTTCTCTTACCTATTTCATCTTGCCGTACAAAAAGCACATCATACTGTCCCTGAATATTTGAATGTGACCAGGTAATCTCAACTCCGTAAGGTACATTCAATGTATATAAATCTTCTGGCTCTACTCCTAAATTTTCGAGTTCTTGCAAAGCCTTACGCATTTGACCTACAGTTTTAAAACCTTCTACATTTGATAGCCATTCTGCTGTTTTAACTGCTGCCATCACCCGCGCATTAGGTACATTTTTAATACATAAAATTTCTGGTTTATTCTTAATTAATAACTCAGACACTGCTGAGACGGTTAAATTATCTTCAGACCAGTTCAATACTGAAGTAAATTGAGTATTATTAATAATTTCATCACCGATCTGAAGAATCACATTGTACCGAAATTGAGTTAACTCATTGCGTTCGCGTCCCCGCAGCAGTTGAATTTGTACATGGCTAATCTGGGGAAAGTATTGCTTTATTGCACTAAAAAAAGCTGGGTCAATCACCAACTCTGCTTCTTGGAAAATTTGCATTTGAACCCGTTGCTGTAACTCAGAGCGGGTAAGGGAAGGTTCAGCTTGCTCCAGTTGCACTGATGCATGGAAAGCTTGTAATAGTGCCAGATTACGCACATCTCCTATGAAAATAAAGCCACCTGGAGCAGTTGCCCTCACAGCACCTTCCAATACATTAATCAGATAATCAATCGTAGGAAAGTATTGTACAACTGAGTTGAGAATTACTATATCAAAAGCTGCTGTTTCTACTTTATCAAAGTTACTAGCCATTTGCTGATACAGCGTTACCTGCGGTATTTCTTGCTTTTCTAACTGCTGCTGAATGTAGTTGAGTGAAACTAGGGAAAAGTCTGTTGCACAATATTTAGTGCAGTGAGGTGCAATCTTGAATAGAATTAAACCTGTTCCACAACCAATTTCTAACACTCGCTTAGGTTGCAAAGCCAAAATTTGCGCTACTTGATTATTCACCCACTCACGCATCTGCTCTGCCGGAATAGGCTGATTTGTGTAACTACTGTTCCAGCCGATAAAATTGGATGTTGGATCGGAATCAGCAGCAGGTTGATTATAAGTTTCGTTATAGAGCATCTGCCATTGCAAAACCTGCTCATTCTGCAATTGCATTAATTGTATATTCTCCTGCTCACTCTTATATTCAGCTTTCGCTACTACATAAGCTACTAGCTGCTTTTCCTCTTCTTTATCGTCACGACTTATTACTACAGTTTGCTGTACTGCTGGATGCTGACCCAGTACTGCTTCAATTTCGCCCAACTCAATGCGATAGCCACGGATTTTTACCTGCTCATCGAGGCGGCCTAAAAATTCAATGTTGCCATCTACTCGATAGCGAACTAAATCACTTGTTTTATAAAGTCGTGCTTTTAACTTATTAGTAAAAGAATGAGAAATGAAGCCTTGAGCAGTTAAATCATGACGATTTAAATAACCTCGTGCCAATCCATCACCACTTATATATAAATCTCCTAAAACGCCAATGGGTACAGGTTGTAAATGTTTATCTAGTATGTAAACTTGGGTATTAGCAACGGGACGACCAATGGTAGGTGCTACATTATCGTTATTCTGAAGATAAATATGACCAGAAGTTGTCACAACTGTATTTTCAGTTGGGCCATAATTATTAATCACCTGGAAAAAATGGTCATTTAAAGGATATTGATTTAGTTTATCTCCACCTATAAGTAATATGCGTAAAGCTGCATCTTGAGCAAAATCTAATAATAGAAACTTCTCTGCTATAGGTGTTGGTAAAAAAGAAATTGTTATTTTTTTTGAAATTAGCCAATCTCGTAGATATTCAGGCGATCGCCTGATTTCATCATTTACAATATAGATACTGGCTCCAACACTCAGGTAAGGCCAAATTTCCCAACTGCAAGCATCAAATGCAATCCCAGCTATCTGCGTTACTCGGTCAAGAGGTGAAACTGTAAATGCTTTGTGATGCCAAAAAACTAGATTTAGCAATCCTCTATGTTCAATTTGTACGCCTTTTGGCTTTCCTGTTGAGCCAGAAGTATAAATGACATAAGCAAGGTTGCCTGCTGTAACTTGGCTACAAAGATTATCTTTTATTTCTTGAGCAATAATTTTACAATCTTTATCTAAACAGATTATTTTTGAATTATTGTTTTCTAAACGTTCAAGCCATTGCTCGTGAGTTAATAAAACGGAGACTTGAGCATCTTCTAGCATAAAGTTTAAACGTTCAGACGGATAGCTTGGATCTAAAGGTAAATAAGCTCCGCCAGCTTTCAATATACCTAGCATCCCAATTACCATATCAAAAGAGCGTTCTACACAAAGCCCTACTAAAACTTCGGTTTTAACTCCTAATTTTTTGAGATAATGTGCAAGTTGGTTGCTCTGTATATTTAACTCTTTGTAGGTGAGTTGTTCATCGCCAAATACTAAGGCTACGGCATTAGGATTCTGTTGGGCAACCCTTTCAAATAATTGATGGATACACTTATCTTGAGGATAATCAGCCTGGGTTTTGTTCCATTGAAATAATAATTGATCTAGCTCAACTTCATTTAAAAGTGGTAACTGTGCAATTCGTTGTTCTGGATTTGCAACTATTCCTTTTAGTAATGTTTGGAAGTGTCCGAACATTCTAGTAATAGTAGCGTCATCAAATAAATCAGTGCTGTAAATTACAAAACCGCTAATTCCTTCTGAACTATCTAGCCATAAACCATTTTGAGTATTTGGCTCCCACAAGTGTAACTCTAAATCAAAGCGTGTTGTTTCCGTTTCAAATGGTAGTGGACTTAAAGTTAAACTAGGTAACTCTAACGCTGTCATAGGTGCATTTTGTAGGGCAAAAACTACTTGAAATAGCGGATTTTGATTCAAATTACGCTCTGGATGTAGTTCTTCTACGAGTTTTTCAAAAGGTAAATCTTGATGGCTGTATGCTCCTAAAGCTACCTCTTTAACTCGACTCAATAATTGTCGAAAAGTTGGGTTTCCTGATAGGTCGGTACGCAGTACTAAGCTGTTGACAAAAAAACCAATTAATCCTTCTATTTCGCTGCGGTTGCGATTAGCAATAGGCGAACCAATAGTAATATCTTCTTGTTGTGTGTAGCGGTAAAGTAAAACTTGAAATGCTGCTAGTAGGGTTATAAACAAAGTTACCCCTTCTTGCTGTCCGAGAGCTAAAAGTGCTTCGCTCAAAGTTTTTGATAATTGCAGATCTTGCCTTGCACCTTGGTAAGTTTGAGCAGCTAGTCTTGGTCTGTCAGTCGGCAGATTTAGCATAGAAATGCCATCTAATTGTTTCTGCCAATAACTCAGTTGCTTTTGTAATACTTCCTCTTGCAACCATTGGCGTTGCCAGTATGCAAAGTCTGCATATTGGATTGTAAGTTTCGCTAGAGGAGAAGGCTGATTACTGTCAAAGGCTGTGTAAAGTGCTGCTATCTCTTGAATCAGCACCCCAATAGACCAACCATCAGAAACAATGTGGTGCATAGTCAGCAGTAGGATGTATTGTGTTTCATCTAACCGCAGCAGTTTAATTCGTAGCAGCGAATCAGTTAATAAATTGAAAGGACATTGAGCTTGTTGGGTAGTGAGTCGTCGCGCTTGTATTTCTTGTTCGGCTGGTGGCAGTTGCCGTAAATCTATTACTGGTAAGGGTATTTTGAGTGTAGGATTAATTACCTGAACTGGTTGCCCTGACTGGATGACAAAAGTGGTGCGTAAAGCTTCATGTCGGCGCACAATTTCGTTAAAAGTTTGCTCTAGCGCGGCTTGATTGAGCGAACCTGTTAAATGTAGTGCTAATGGAATGTTATAGAAAGGATTATTAGGGATTAATTGGTCAAGAAACCACAGCCGTTGTTGAGCAAAGGAGAGGGGAAGATTTTGCGATCGCGAAATAGGTACAAGAGGTCTAAAGCTGTGGTTATTAGTACGATTAGATACTTCTAAAAATTCAATAATTTCTGCTTTGCGCTTTTGAATTTCTGCACGCAGTTCTGCTGTAATAATTCCTTCAGGGGCGGTACAGCGAAACTTTTCACCATCAATAAAAACTTGAATATCTAAGCTGCGAAGATAAGATAAAAACTCAACTGTATTCAAAATCATACCCCTTCGGAATAGTTATTAATTAATAGAAAGCAGTAGGCATAAGGAATATTATTTGTTAATAATTATTTTTGCAACTCTACACTATTTATCGACTAATCCAGCATTTTTATCACACTTACAACACTGTATAAATCATTCTTGGGAGTGAAAGTAGCATGATTCTAACTATGGTATGAAGCTAAAAGCAGTTAACAAGGTATCGCAAGGTTTAGGCTCATGATATTCATGCCTCATAATTTTCTGCTTGTATGGCTGGTTCAACTGCTGTCGATTGGGGTACTTGGTGGGGGAATCTACATTCTCTATGAGTGGTACGAAGGAGAACTTGTAGGAACATCTTACTTGGTAGCTGGACTAGTTATGATTCTGTGGACTTTTGGTGGCCGTTTTATCAGCTTGCCACTGTTGCGCCGTCCTGGAACCGAGGAACCTAAATTTATGCGTAGCAAAACCGTGCAGCGTTTGCCACGACCGGATGGGAGCGTGTTGCAAGTAGAGTTTTTTGGGTCTGAAGATGGTCAACCGATTATCTTGTCACATGGTTGGGGGCCGAATAGTACTGTATGGTATTATGCCAAGCGACAATTAAGCGATCGCTTCCGAGTAATTGTTTGGGATCTACCAGGGTTAGGAAAATCCGCTAAACCGAAAAACAACGATCACTCTATAGAAAAATATGCCCGTGACTTGGAAGCTGTTATTGCCATAGCAGGCGAAAAACCTGTTATCCTGCTAGGACACAGCATGGGTGGAATGATTAACCTGACATTCTGTCGCCTGTTTCCAGAGCAATTGGGGAGTCGAGTGGCCGGCTTAATTCTTGTCGATACTACTTACACCAATCCGGTAAAAACTTGTATCTTGAGCAATTTGGTACGTAAATTGCAAAAACCCCTACTCGAACCTGTGTTGTACCTGACTATTGTGCTGTGGCCGATTTTTTGGTTGATGACTTGGCTTTCGTATTTGAATGGTTCACTGTACATCAGCGTAGAACTTTCTGGATTTACCGGTACAGAAACACGCGGTCAACTAAGCTTTGCAGGTTTATTATCAGCATTGGGTTCGCCTGGTGTTCTGGCTCGTGGCACACTGGCAATGTTCAACTTTGATGAAACAGAAACACTTGCAACTATTAACGTGCCTGTGTTGGTTGTTTGCGGCGCTTCAGATATAGCGACAAAACCTGTGGCGAGCGATCGCATGAAAGCAGAAATACCATCTGCTGAACGAGTCACCATCAAACCAGGTGGACACATGGCATTGATGGAACAAAACCAGCAGTTTGCCGAAGCAGTCAGCACGTTTTGTGCTGGCTGCTGATAGTTAACTTAACGCGAAATGGGCGGTTAGAAACCGCATCTACACAAACAAAACCCACCTCCGTGGGTTAAAAGCCTTAATTTTTTATTAGTCCGCGGAGGCGGACTTCGTTTGTGTAGCCGCGAATTGCATTTGCTATGGCTTGAGTTGACACTTTAAGGATGGATTCAGGACTACCGAACCCTTTTAAGTGATAGGCGTACTTAGTACCTTTTGATTAGTTTCAAAGTAGATGTCGCTCAATTCTTCCAAAGAAACATCGGTCTGCGATTCTGGATTACGAAAGTAGGGATGGATGGGAAGCAGTTCAGCGCGAGGGCGGGTTTCTGGTGAAGACAGAATCTGCTCAAGCAGAGACAGGTAGTTTTCAGCAGTACATTCCCAAGTGTACGTCTTCAGCACCCGTTGTTGACCAGCTTGGGCAAAATACTCCCACTCCTGAGCATCACATAACAACCGCTCCAAGCCCCGCGCAATATCAGCAGCATCTTCTGGGTCAACGAGTACGCCATATTCCTTATTTCCTTGTCGCAAGCTCTCGCTAGGCCCACCGTTCTTGGTTGCTACCACCGGCAAACCTGCTACTGCCGCTTCTAAGGGAGCAAGCCCAAAGGGTTCGTAGAGTGCGGTCAGCGCGAACACTGAGCGGCGTTTAACCATAAACCGATAGGCTGCTGCCAGTGATTCTTGAGACTGATCTGACAAGCCAAATGCACTGATCTTGCCCCACAAGTCGTTTTCTTTAACTAGCTCCCGAATCGGAGCTAATACCTCTTCAGTCATATCGTCACTAGTCTCCTCTCGTAAAGGATCGTCCAGTCCCCCTGTAAGTAGCACCAAGTTAGCTCGTTCCTGAAGTGTTGGACTCATTGCGAAGGCTTGCACTAGCCCCAATATGTTTTTTTTAAGCTCTAATCGACTGGATGCTACGATCGCGGGCAAATCTCGACGGGCTTCTGTAATGTCCCGTGCCAATCGCTCCTGAATGAGCTGGTAGGTAGCCTCCTCATTTTCGTAACGCGCCTTTGCACCGAAAATCGAGAAATCTGCTCCCGGTGGAACCACCGCAAAACGGTCGTCTTTGTCTACATCCACTGCACTACGATAGACTCGATGAGAGTACTGTTCAAAGCGTTCTTGTCGTGTACTGGTGATATTAACAGCCGAGCGATTCATGCTCAGGCGTTCGGCTAAGATGCGATATTTGAAATGGAATTGCTCGTCTATTTCTGTGAGATTTTCTGGGGTGACTTCCAGTTTGTCCATCTTTTGAGCGCCGAGAGAATGAGCAGTAAAGGTAAAAGGTATACCTGTCTCTTCTTCAATCAGAACGCCAGATAGTCCACCATCAGCGTAGTGGGCAGTCATTGCATCGGGTAAGCCACCCTGCTGTTGATAAAATTTCAGGATGTTGGGTACCCAATCAGTAACCAGATGAGGCCACAATAACTCTTTAGGCAGAAATTCTTTTGGCCCAGCTGGTAAACGGATAATGCGGACATTATCGACCCCTGGATATGTCTCAAATGGTTCAGCAAATTCTGGCCACTCCGGGTCAATAATTTGACGGGTGAGAATATCAACTTTATGACCCATTTGAGCTATGGCTATGGCGACTTGCTTAACATAAATCAGCTGACCCCCAAAATCTGGGTGTTTCGTTATGTGACTATTGCCTGAATCAAAATTGCCTTGAGGGTTGAGAAATCCAATGTGCATCGCCCACTTCCTAATACAGGTTGATTTCTACTAGAGATTTTTACTTGAAGACGGCAGCAGAAAAGCTTAGTGAGCTTGTTAAAAACTCCCAAGACTGAAAAACGCAGGCAGCGAGGCTGTAATGCCACCAAGAAATAAGTCAAAGGGTTTTTATTAGTTCCCTTTGGCTTAAACCCAGCCAATTCGCGCATTTTCCTTATGCCTAAGTTAATCTTTACTACGGTTCGCGCACATATACCGGATGGCATAAATGGTATAGTGATCCCCAACTTAGGGGTTTCTCAAAATTCCACTTCTTCTCGCTGAATTCCTGTAGTTTCAATCTTATCTACACCTTTTGCTACCCAGCACATTGTGTCAATATACTTAGCAAGTTGTTCAACAGTTGGTGTTTCAAACAAATTGCGTACAGGTAAATCTATTTGAAAGGTATCACGTATGCGAGAAGTTAGCACAGTCGCTAGTAGAGAATGACCGCCCAATTCAAAGAAATTATCGTGGACGCCTACTTGCTCTTTTCCCAAGACTTTAGCCCAAATTTCTGCAAGTAACTTTTCAACCTGCGATCGCGGTGCCACATAATCTTGATTATTGAAAGTAATTGTCTCAGGTATGGGTAAAGCATGGCGATCGACTTTGCCATTAGCTGTTAGAGGTAGAGATTCCAATACCATATATGCTTTTGGCACCATGTATTCTGGTAGCTTTTCTTTGAGGAATTGACGAAGTAAGGACGCAAAGCTTTGCACGTCTTCCATAGGTATCCGTTCCTGCTTGGGAACAATATAAGCCACCAAATACTTATCATCAGGTACGTCCTCACCAGCAATAACTATAGTTTCTTTCACTGCTGGATGTTGACTCAGCACTGCTTCAATTTCTGACAACTCAATGCGGAAGCCACGAATCTTTACTTGATTGTCAATGCGACCTAAAAATTCAATATTGCCATCTGGTAAATAGCGGGCTAAGTCACCCGTTTTATAAAGACGTGCTTTCGGTTTCTTACTAAAAGGATGAGTAATAAAGTTTTTAGCAGTTAATTCAGTTCGATTGAGATATTCTCGCGCCAGCCCCTCCCCACCGATATATAATTCGCCAGTAACGCCAATAGGCACTAGTTGTAAATAGGTATCTAATATATAAATTTGTGTGTTTGTAATGGGGCGACCAATAGGTAAAGATGTGGCTGATGGTAACTCTTCTACGCAGTAATAAGAGGAAAATGTTGTATTTTCTGTAGGGCCATAAACATGAATTAAGTGCTTCGGCGCACCAGATTCGAGAATCTTTTTAATCCATCTCGTATCAACGGTTTCGCCACCAAACAGGAAATATTTCAAGGTCGCAAAAGCTTGCGGAACATCTCTAATAATCTGTTGAAATAAGGCGGTGGTCAAAAACAGAACGTTGATACTTTTTTCTCGTAGTTGTAATGCTAATTCATGAGGTGAAATGGTTACATCTTTACTAATCATTACAAGTTGAGCGCCGTTAAGTAGCGCTCCCCAAATCTCGAATGTCGCTGCATCAAAAGAAGCGTTTGAGGCTTGGGCGATTTTATCAGATGGTGACAATTTTATATAGTTAGTATTGCACACTAACCGATTTACAGCTTTGTGAGGTACAGCCACTCCCTTGGGTTTTCCTGTAGAACCAGAGGTGTAAATAATATAGGCTAAATTATCACTATTTAAATCACTTTTAACATTGTCTTCCTTTTCTTGGGTAATAATTTTCCAGTCTTTATCTATAGAAATAATTGGATTTGAGAAACCTTCAAAATGCTTGAGTAAGTTTTCTTGTGTCAGCAATACTGAAACTTGTGCATCTTCCAGCATAAAATTTAGGCGTTCTTGAGGATAGCTGGGGTCTAATGGAACATACGCTCCCCCTGCTTTAAGAATTCCCAATAACCCGATTATCATTTCTATAGACTGGGAAATACAAATGCCAACTAAAACTTCTGAACCTACTCCTATTTTTTGTAAGTGGTGCGCTAGTTTATTGCTGCAAGTATTCAAATCTTGATAAGTAAGTTGCTCGTTAGCAAAGTTGACTGCTATAGAATCAGGATACTGCTGTACCTTTTCTTCAAACAATTGATGGATACACTTATCTTGAGGATAATCGGCTTGGGTGTTATTCCATTCCACCAATACCTGATGTAACTCCGCTTCACTTAATAACGGTAAATTTGCAATTTGTTGTTCTGGATTTGCAACAATGCTTGACAACAGAGTTTTAAAATGTTCCAGCATCCGGCTAATAGTAGCTTGCTCAAACACATCTGTGTTATAAATTATTACGCCACGGAGTCCTTCAGAATATTCCCAGTTTGCACCCCATAAGCTCCTAAAGTCATCAGAACACTTCCATAAATGTAATTCTAAATCAAAGCGGGTTTTTTTAAAGTCAATATTCATAAAGCTAGGCACTAATCCAGGCAATTCTAGCGCCGACATTGGCGAATTCTGCAAACTAAAGACTACTTGAAATAACGGATGATGGCTCAAGTTTCGCTCTGGATGCAGTCCTTCAACTAGCTTGTCAAATGGCAAATCTTGCTGATTATAAGCTCCAAGTGTTACTTCTCTTACTCTATCTAAAAGTTCTCGAAAAGTTGGGTTTCCAGATAAGTTGCTGCGTAGGACTAAACTATTGACAAAAAAACCAATCAAACCTTCAATTTCGCTGCGGTTACGGTTAGCAATTGGCGAACCTACCGCAATATCTTCTTGATGTGTGTAGCGGTAGAGCAAAGTTTTGAACGCTGCCAGCAGCGTCATAAAAAAGGTGACTCCTTCTTGCTGCGAAAGCTTTTCTAGTGCATCAGTTAGCTTTTTTGGTAACTCAAAAAATTGTGTTGCTCCTTGATAGCTTTGTATAGCTGATCTTGGTTTGTCGGTAGGCAAATGTAGCATAGAAATGCCATTTAATTGCTGCTGCCAATAAGTTAACTGCGTTTGCAGCACTTCTCCTTGTAGCCACTCGCGTTGCCAGTGGGCAAAGTCAGCATATTGAAGAGGCAGTTCTGATAAAAACGGAGTTTGGTTCTGTGCAAAAGCTGTGTACAGCATTCCCAGTTCTCGAATCAGCACCCCAATAGACCAATCGTCGCAGATAATGTGGTGCATATTTAGTAATAGAATATGTTCTGTCTTGGAAAGCACAAGTAACTTCACTCGCAGTAATGGCCCGGAGGATAAATTGAAGGGATGTTCTATCTCTGCGGTAATAATCCTCCTTGCTTCTGGCTCTCCTTTACCATCTGGCAATAGTTGGAGGTCTAATACAGAAATAGGTATTGTTAAGCTAGGTGCGTTAGCGCAGCTTTCCGCAGGAATCGCCTGTAGAGGTTGCCCATCCAACACGATAAATGTAGTACGTAAGCTTTCATGGCGACGCACAATTTCGTTAAAAGTCTGCTCCAGTGCCGTTAAATTAAGCGAACCAGTTAAGCGAATTACTGTCGGCACATTATAAATAGTATTGTTAGGGATCAACTGGTCGAGGAACCATAACCGTTGTTGGGCAAAAGATACTGGAAAGACGAAAACCTCTTCAGAAGACATATTGCTCCTTATTTTAAAGTTTGTGCTTTCTCAATACAGGCTCTTAACTGTGCGGCGAGAACCTGGATATTGGGTTTTCTCAGCATGGTTAGGTGATTACCAGGAATATGATGAATTTCCGTTCTTTCCACAGCTAACTGATCCCAACCCATACTCGACTCTTCCTCGGCAATGTTTAACTGAACTTTTGTTCTGAAAAGATTAATTTGCTTAGGGTAGACTTGCGGAACGTAGTTGAGAACTGCTTGGCTATTAGCGTAAAAAACACGAAGCATAGGGACAATTGCTGACTCACTTAAAAGTCTTAACTTGGATTCTTCAGATATAAGATTGACTGTGGCATCCTCCTTTTGGATGAAGTGCGAGAACAGATTTGTTTGGAGCGATCGCATCAACGGCCCCCAAAAGAAGTATTTGTTAATTCGGTTCTTACTAGGAGCAGTAATTAGACGCAAATAATCGAGCAAAAAGGGCCACATATATGGCACTACTGTAGTTATAAAAAACTTGAAAGTATTAATAAAAGAAGGAATATTGCTCTTAATTGGTGCTACAGTGTCAAGCACAGCAAGTAAAGCTACTTCTTCCCCAGAATTTTGGAGTTGTTGAGCCATCTCAAAAGCAACCCAACCTCCGAAAGACCAACCTCCTAGAAAATAAGGACCTTTTGGTTGTATTGAGCGCAATGCTTCAATGTAGTGGCTAGCCATATCCTCAATGCGATTTAATGGAGTTTCTCCATCAATTCCAATAGGTTGTAGCCCGTAAAATGGTTGATTACTACCTAATTGATGAGCTAATTCATAATAAGGAAAGACAACACCAAAGATTGGATGGACGCAGAAAAAAGGTGGATTTGAACCATTTAGTTGAATCGGAACCAAAGGAGACCACGCCAAAGAATTTGTTTTTAAATATAGAGCAATTGCTAAACTTTCAATTGTTTGATTTAAAAACAGGTTAGATAAGGGTAAATCACGATCAAGCTGCTTGTTTATCTGGTCTAATAAACGTACAGCTAGCAGTGAATTTCCTCCCAAATCGAAGAAGTTATCATGAATACCTATATGCTCAACGTTAAGGACTTCAGCCCAAATTTTTGCCAAGGTTGACTCAGTTGGAGTCCGAGGAGGAATAAAGGTTTTATCTATTGAGCGGCTCAGAGTATGAACTTCTTTTAGTGCATAACGATCCACTTTACCATTAGCTGTTAGCGGCAGAGAATCCAGAATTACAAAAGCCTTTGGTATCATGTATTCTGGTAATTTTTCTTTTAAAAATTCACGTAGTTCAATAATTGTTTGCTCTTGCGGTGACTTAGAAACAATATAAGCTACTAAATGCTTATGATCGGATGGATTACTTTGAGAAATTACAATTACTTCTTGTATATTTTTATGTTGAATTATAACTGTTTCAATCTCGGACAACTCAATGCGGAAGCCACGAATTTTTACTTGATTATCAATGCGTCCTAAAAATTCAATATTACCGTCTGGCCGATATTGGGCTAAATCACCAGTCTTGTAAAGCCTTGCTCCTTTTTTGCCATTAAAAGGATTGGGAATAAACTTTTTGGCAGTTAATTCAGGGCTGTTAAGGTAGCCTCGTGCTAGCCCATCACCACCAATATATAATTCGCCTAAAATTCCAATTGGTACAGGTTGTAAATGTTTATCTAATATATAAATTTCAGTGTTAGCAATTGGGCGACCAATGGGAGGTTTTTCACTTACAGATTTAATTTCGGCAACGGTTGACCAAACGGTTGCTTCAGTAGGCCCGTAAGCGTTAAAAAACCCCCGGCTAGAACTCCACCAACGTTTTATTATATCCTCAGAACATGATTCGCCCGCACTAATAAGAGTTTGTAATTCGGGGAGTGATTCTGTAGGTAAAACTGCCAAAACCGCAGGTGGGAAAGTGACGTGAGTAATAGCTTTTTCGCGTAATAGTTGGAGCAAAGCTTTTCCAGGGAGAAGACATTCTTTATTTGCTAAATAAAGAGTTGCCCCTATTTGCAATGCCATCACAATCTCAAAAATTGAAGCATCGAAACTCAATGATGCAAATTGCAGAATGCGGTTACTTAGTTGGAAGTTAAAAACCTCAATTTGATTTGCTGCTAAATTAGACAATCCTCGGTGTTCTATCAAAACGGCTTTTGGTTGTCCTGTTGAGCCAGAAGTGTAGATGACATAAGCTAAGTTTTCAAGTGTTATACAACTCTTTGGATTTTCTTGACTCTGTTGTGTAATGCTTCCCCAATCTTTATCTATACTAATAATTAGTTTTGAGAATTCTGTAAAATGCTGAAGCAATTTTCCTTGTGTTAGCAATACTGAAACTTGTGTATCTTCCAACATGAAGTTAAGACGCTCTTGAGGATAGCTAGGATCTAAAGGTATGTATACGCCGCCAGCTTTGAGGATACCTAATAACCCAATTATCATCTCTGGCGAACGCTCTACACAAATACCAACTAAAGATTCGGTTTGAACACCTATTTTTTGGAGATGATATGCAAGTTGATTGCTGCGTATATTTAACTCTTTGTAGCTTAGTTGTTGATTCCCAAATACTAGTGCAACTGCATCTGGATTTTTCTCTACCTGGGCTTCAAATAACTGGTGAAAACATTTATTATCTGGGTAATTTTTTTTAGTATTGTTCCAATCAATTAATAACTGCTGTCGTTCTTCTTTAGTAAGCAAAGATAAATCTGAAAGATGCTGTTTGGGATTGATGATAATACTTTCTAACAGTATTTGGTAATGTCCCAGCATTCGCGTAATAGTGCTTTGATCAAATAAATCAGTGCTATACACCACTTCTCCTTTGAGAGTTTCCAAGTCTCGCCACACATGGAACTCTAAATCAATCTTTGCAATTTTGCTGTCGAAGTCGAATAGCGAAAGCTTTAGCCCAGGTAACTCTAGCGTTTCAATGGGAGTATTTTGCAGGCTAAATACAACCTGAAATAAGGGATGGCGGCTCAAATCTCGCTCTGGGTTAAGTTCCTCCACCAGCTTTTCAAAGGGCAAATCCTGATGGGTGTATGCTCCTAAAGTTACCTCTCGCACTCGATTTAATAATTCTTGAAACGTCGGGTTCCCTGAAAAATCTGTACGCAGCACCAAAGTATTGACAAAAAAACCAATCAACCCCTCTAGTTCACTTCGGTTGCGATTAGCGATAGGCGAACCTACCGCAATATCATCTTGCTGTGTGTAGCGATATAGCAAAGTTTGGAAGGCTGCCAACATTGTCATGAATAACGTAACATCTTCTTGGTAGCTAAGTGCTTCTAGCCCTTGAGTTAAAGACTGTGGTAGTTCTAGAAAATGTTTTGCACCCCTGTGGGTTGGAACTGCTGGTCTTAGTCGGTCAGTGGGTAGATTCAGTGCCGAAATCCCGTCTAATTGTTTTTGCCAATAAGCTAACTGCGTTTGTAACGGCGAACAGCCGTTTGTCCCTGTGCCTTGTAGCCATTCCCGTTGCCATTGGGCGAAATCTGCGTACTGAATGGGTAGTTCTGGCAGAGGCATAGACATCAGACATCGCTGATCTTCTACAAAAGTTTTGTATAATACCCCCAGTTCTCTAACTAGCACTCCAATTGACCAGCCATCAGCAACAATGTGATGTAGATTTAGCAGCAGTACATATTCTGCTTCATCTAGTTGTAGCAGCTTCACTCGCAGCAATGGCCCGGTAGTGAGATTGAAAGGATTTTGAGCCTCTGCGGTTGCGATTCGCTGTACTTGTATCTCACGTTCTTGGCTCTCGAAATTGCGTATATCTATTAGGGGAAAAGGTATGGTTAAGCTGGGTGTGTTAGCGCAGCTTTCCGCAGCGATCGCCTGCACTATTTCTTGCTCTACCATAACAAACATAGTGCGTAAGATTTCGTGGCGACGGACAATTTCGTTTAATGTCTGCTTGAAGGCGGTGAAGTTTAGAGAACCTCTCAGACGAAGTGCTGTTGAGACATTATAAAATGGATTACCCGGTGCTAACTGATCGAGAAACCACAATCGTTGCTGGGCGAAAGAAGTGGGGAAGATAAAAACCTCTGCATCTTCAGAAAAATTAAGTTCTTCATCATCTGTAAGGCTACTAAAAATATACTTGCTCATCAGAATATCTTTCCCAAAAAAAGAGTATGAAGAGAGAGGGCTGATAAAGTTATTTCTTGCACAACGATAATGCATTTGCTAAAAGCAACCCATATTTTACTGTAGATTCTTCTGCCAGATGCCACTTCTACTGGAGTTTAGACTAAAAGAGTGGCCGCCGAGATACGGATACCATTGGCGAATTCCCTAACCAGCTAAACTGAACCGATTAGTTCAGCAATGAAACGATTGAGAACCTTCTGAGCAGTTTTATACCTAGTAGCTTGCTTACCTAACTTCAGTTGGGACAAAATGCGATCGCGTAAAATTTCAAGTTCTGAGGTCGTTGGCAACGCTACAGACTGTCTTTCCCTGGTGGGATCTGATGTTAGATGAAACTCCCTCACCCGTGTAATACTCGGTTGTCGTTTGTTTTCCTCTTGATGGGGAGCTAAAAATTCTGAGTCTTCCCGTGTAATACTCGGTAAAGTGTTATGCCTAACAATGTATTCTAAATAGTCAGCCCTAGTTAAACCTGAGCATTCAGACACAATACCAAGAGCTTTCCAGGTATCATCAGTCAGTCGCAAAGAACGTACTTCACGATAATCATCATTCTTGAGCGCAAACTTTCCCTGAATATCCCGTTTCAACATCAGCATTCCCGTGTATTACATCGTAAGTTTAACGGGAAATGACCTTACTTTTCCATGTAATACACGGTAAAAAACCTAAATCTTAATTGATGTTTTAGCAACAGTCTAAACGAGTATTATCTAGCACACAGTAGAGTCTGCCAGCCTTGCAAAGTGTGAGGAGCGAGTTTTAGCCAATGGGATCTGCTCCAACCACGCGAAAACTCGACTGAGATTGATTGCGGCAGCCGTTAGGATATGCTGTAGATGAATTTTAGCCAGGGCGTTCGCGGTAGCGTCTCGTAGAGAAGACCATTGCGAATTGTGAATTGGTATAAGGCCTAGTAGAACCGTCAGTGGAGATCTGTTTTGTGGTAAAAAAGAACGGTCGAGTGGATGGGGCGAAAGGTTGGCAGCGATCGCACCCACCGGGTTGTTCAGTAATATTGAGCCAACAGTATCCGTAACTGAGGACGATCTTGGTTAACTCGCCCTAAGTAAAATGCGCCATCTTTGGGTAGCGCCTGTGGTTTTTAGAGCGATAGCCTGAATTGAACTGTAAAGAGACTGAGGCAAGAGCCAAAGAAAATAAGCAGCAGCCAAGGTCAAAAGTGTACGGCTTGGCTCTTTAAAAAGAATGCGCCAGTTGGCTAGCAAGGCTCGATTCACAAGTTTCACAGCCATTGCACCATCTTGTAGAGTTACTGCTCTACGAGCTAAATACCGCAATATATAGGCTTTAGCCAGTGTTTCATATCGATTAACTATTTCTGGAGCATACAAACGTGCCCTACTAAGCATCAATTCCCAAGCATCTAACTGCTTGAGTATGTTTGCTGATAATCCACCAGAATTTACTCGATATAAAGTTAGAGCTTCGGGAATACCCTCTATTTGCAGATTGCTCTTAACAGATATCCGAAACCAACACTCAACATCTGTAGAATCACCATTAGGATGACGCGATCGCTCATCGAAGTAAAAGTCTTCAAAAGTACCATAAAGGTTATCTTGGAACTTAATCGCTTCAAAAACTTCTCTTTTAATCACTGCCACCGAACCATTGCTAATAGGATTTCGGCAAAGAACAATCCCTGGAGTAATTCCCTTAAGCTGAGGTATTTGATAAATACCTAAGGGTTGTCCATTTTCATCGATAAAAGCAGAACGGCTAAAGCTTACCCCTACATGAGGTGAATTATCTAGATGCTTAACATGTTTTTCTAATTTTTCTGGCAACCAGAGATCGTCAGCATCTAAAAGAGTTAAATATTCTCCCGTAGCATGTCGAATACCAGTGTTTCTAGCCCCAGGCAGTCCCCGGTTCTGTTGACGAATAATTTTAATTCTAGGGTCTGTGAATTGCTGACAAATTTCTATGCTTTTGTCAGGAGAACCATCGTCAATAATTAAAATCTCAAAATTTTTGTAAGTTTGATTAAGAGCCGATTGAAGTGTTGCAGCTATATATTTCTCGGCTTTATAAACTGGAATAATGATAGAAACTTTATTCATTGTAACCCTCCTAATAATGATAGTGAACTGACATTTTAGACACTTAATTATGTTTTTCTAAAAACAACAGTAGGTAAAACCCAGAATAAATAAATTTTATTGTTGTAAGTTGTGGATAAATGAACAGTGTTTGTACACCACTAATTTGTCAATTTTATGGTGTTTAATTAATGGTAATTTATTGTAAATTTTGTGTTATAAATTCTGGATTATTCTCAATATATGCAATCTTAATTAGCTGTTCAAAAGCTGTTCTTGAAGAATGCGGTGTTGTTGATTAGCCCCTGTCTTCTTTAAAGCAAGTGTCTCAATAAAGCTGTAAATAGATTTAGGCAAAAGCCAAAGAAAATAGGCAGCAACCAAGGTTAAAAGCATCCGACGTGGTTCTTTAAAAAGAATACGCCAGTTGCTTGTTAAAGCTCGATTGACTAGTTTCACAGCCATTAAACCTGCTTGTAGACGAACTGCATTGCGAGCTAAATACTGTAGCTGGTAGGCTCTGGCCAGTGTTTCCCATTGATTAACTATTTCTGGAGCATAAGAACGTGTCTTTTCAATTACTTTTTCCCAAAAATCTAATTGTTTAAGCAAGTTTGCAGAAAGCCCTTCTGAATTCACCCGATATAAAGTCAAAGCTTCAGGAATGCCTTCTATTTCCCAATTAGTTTTAATAGAGATACGAATCCAACATTCCAGATCCTCTGATTGGCGGAAGTGTTCGTCAAAATAATAATCCTCAATAATTCCGTAAAGATTATCTTGAAATTTAATTGCTTCAAAAACCTCTTTTTTAATCACTGCTGCGGAACCATTGCCAACAGGATTGCAAGTAAGTAAATAAGGTGTCGTGATTTGTTTAAGCTTAGGCATCTGATATGTACCTAAAGCTTTTCCAGCTTTATCGATAAAAGCAGAGCGACTAAAGCTAACACCTACATTTGTTGAATTTTCTAGGTGAGTAATATGTTTTTCTAGCTTGTCTGGTAGCCAGAGGTCATCTCCATCTAAAAATGCTAAATATTCTCCTTGAGCATGGCGAATACCAGTATTTCTAGCTCCAGCTAATCCTCGATTTGCTTGATGAATAATTTTAATTCTAGGGTCTGTGAATTGCTGGCAGATTTCTATACTCTTGTCAGGAGAAGCATCATCGATTATCAAAAGCTCGAAATTTTTATAAGTTTGATCGAGAGCCGATTGCAGGGTAGCAGCTATGTACTTCTCAACTCCATAAACTGGAATTATTACAGAAACTTTTTTCATCTTTGAAGACTAATTTTATTCTAGCCAGGTTTTTAAGTTGTACTGTTAGTACAGTAATCTCTGATATAGCAATGAAAATACTATCTGCTGGCTACGATCGCACATAAATCTGGTATCATCCATCTGGCTATCCGCTTGGAGTTAGTGGTGAGAGTTGCCATAATTAGAAGCCAGCTTGTTCTGCAATTCTAAATATTTAGCTATTTTTAGGTATTGCAATATTGTTTGCTAAACATAGTCCAATCTTCTCAATAGCTAGGTCATCGTCTTGTCCCAATTGAACTACGCTTGAAGAGCGATCCTGTCTTTTAAACAGACTGTGCAATACCCAGGCAAAGCCTCCCGTAGTTTTAATGATGATATCAGCACAAACTATTGCATGAATACTTTCAAATGTATTCTTCTCGGATTCGCCAACAATAGTATAAACATTTGAGTACTTAGAAAAAACCTCAAACTCTTTATTTGGTGTTTTTTCAATCTTATTTAATTGCCTTTTTTCTTCTTCACTTAATTTTATTTCACCTTTAAATATGGCATGTCTGATGTTTTGGAATGTTCTTTCGTAGCCATCTGACATGACTATGACGGAAAAATTTTCTTTTCCGTATTTAGAAAATATTTTTTGTAATAGAATATCAGCCTTATTTGTGTCATTAGAGTTGGAGTAATTGTTAATTTCCCATTCATCCAAATCATTTATACTTTCAAATACTTTAACTTGTGAGCTAAAAACTCCAATTAATTTTTTATTTAGATTGACTAACATCCTATCACCTTTCCTCAAATGTATTACAATTTTCACTGTTTGAGGTTTGAAAGGTATGCGTACAGGTCTATTTTGTCTTGCTCTATAGTAATTTTCAGATAATTGTAATTTAAGTGGTTTAAGCGTAATTCCTTCTGGATCTGCACTGTTGAGTAATTCATCTAGACGAAAAGCACGACGACCTTGATATAGTTGAGGTCTAAATGTTAAACAGTAGATGGCTTTTTTTGAAGAAGGAGTTACTTCGGCAATAAATTTGTTAACAGACTCTTTAAGTTGCTCAATATTAGATATTTTATTTTCGTAATAAATTTCATCTATAGGTATTGGAATAATTTTACAATTAATAAATTTTTTATCACTTATATTTTGTTCCCAGTTATCAAAACCAAGAAAATTACTAAGTTTATCAGAATATTTGTCAGTTTTCCGAAGTTTGTTGACAGTAGTCTCAATTTTTTTAAGAATTTTTCCCAGAAAATTTAATTCGTATCTTTTCTCATAGGCAAGTGGTGTATGTACATAAGTGTAATCGCATAATTGCCCAATTCTATATAGAAGTGATAGCTGCCATAGCATATCTGCCAATCCAGATTTCACCAACTTGACAGTAAAAAAAACTTCTTCTTTATCCTGATTATTGAAATCGCCGTTTATTTGGACAATAGTGTTGTAAGGTTTAATATTCACGATCGCTCCCTGCAAATGATTTAAATAAGTTATGTTAAATGAGACATCTTTCAAACAGCAGAATTAGCTTTTTTATTGGAGTATTGCATCCTACTAGCTCGAATTTTGCTAATAATTTGGAGCAAATAACTAGCAATCTTCGGTGAAAGTACTTTGATTAAAAGTAACTTGAATACTAAAGTTTGAACTTTTTTTGTTAACAAAATCTTGGGATACAAGCTAATTGCTTTTTTCAGCTTTTGGCTAGCCAATTTAGCTCCACTAGCACCAGGAACACGAGTCAAATATAAGTGTGCTAAAAACTGATAGATATTAGCTAGGCTATGATTTTTGAGATAGTGAAGTTCTGAGGGTGCTAATTGAAATGCTCTTTCAATCATAATGAGATGGTATTTCTCTGCTACCTCAATTTTAGAGGACATCGCCCCTGAAGTTTGACGGTAAAAAATTTGTTGCTTAGGGACTACAACAAATTGCCAACGAACTGCAAGCCGTAACCAATATTCCCAGTCTTCACAATATTTAAGTGTAGAATCAAAATCTCCTGTAGAATCAATAGCTTGTTTGCGAATCAAAGGATTTGAACCACTTTCTAAAAAATTGCCTAGTAATAAATTAGCAAAAACATTACCTTCAAAAGATACAGTATTACTACTATGAAAAGCTTCACCTTTGTCATCCATGTAATAAGTCCAACTATAAGCAACTCCCGCTTCTGGATGCTGTTGCAAGGCGGCAAGTTGTAGTTCTAATTTATCAGGTGTCCATAAATCATCTGCATCGATAAATGTAATAAATTCTCCAGTAGCATGAGAAATACCACGATTGCGAGCTACTGGCAAACCAGCATTGTTGTAGGAGAAAATTTTGATTCGAGAGTCTTCAACTGAATTCACTAATTCTAAAGTTTTATCTGTTGAGCCATCATTAATTATAATTAGCTCAAAATCTGAAAAGGTTTGTTGTCGAACGGATGCAATCGTTTCTAAGATAGTTCGTTCACCATTATAAACAGGAATAATTACTGATATTTGCGGAGGCATAAAGATTACATTCCCTCTAAATTAATATCTCTGTTTGTTAATTAATACCTTGATGTGTCTATTTCTTGCGCTTCTTAATTTTTGACAGCCAATAATCATTAATTACTCAGGACTTACGCAAAATTATGAAATAACGAACCACAAAGGACGCAAAGGACACAAAGAAATAAGAGTTTCAGAGAGTTTTTGCGTAAGTCCTATTACTGTGGAATATTGACTGTTTGCTATAAATGAATCCCGCAAGTTTGCACTGTAATTTCAATGCATTACAACTTACTCAAGAGGACTTCACTTTTTTGATTACCTAAAAGCAATTTAACGATCGCGTATGTTGCTTTCTTCTTAAATGTTCTGGCTTTTCTCACAACTACCTGTCTAATTGTGAAACGCGGAGGTTCTAACTGAGATTTGTCAAGTGCCTCTTCGCGGCAAACTCTAGCACTGGATGAACTTGGCATTAAGGCTGAGATAAATTCATCGCGCACTTGTTCGACTGTCTTAATGGCGCGATCGCGACAATCTCTGGCTTTTTCTCGTGCTGCTTCTGTTTGACAGTAGTCGAAAGCTTGTTGCAATGCCTCGTCTGTTAAATTCTCAGCGTTAAAGACTACAGGCCAGCCAATAGTTTTCGTTTGAAGTACTATCTTAGCTCCTCCAGCGATCGGGTCTATGGCAATAACAGGAACTCCATTCTTGAGTGCCAATACAGTTCCGTGTAAACGTGTTGTCACCACAAAGTCCATACGAGCGATTAACGATTCGATTTCGGCTGCACTTTTGAGATTGGTTTGATTGGGGTCTAAACCTGTATCGATAGGCACTGTCACCATTTCTCGTGAGGCAATGAGTCGGTTAATGGCCTCATGGGCAATTTGATGTCTGCCTTTATCTTTATATTCATGTTGTGGATGAACCAAAATAATACCCACAACAGGTACTTTTGGTTGGCGTGACACGAAGGTAATATCTGGGCGTGAAATAGCAGAACTGTCTCTTTCTAAAAGTACATCAAAAGGATTCCAGCGATCGATTGGCTCTATCATTGATAGGTCAACACCAATCAGACGACAGCAACTAAAGTGTTCCACAAAATCATTAGATAGCTTGACATAAGGAAAAGGGCCGCATACAAACACAACGTGTGAATAAGTATGCGGATCGACTAAACGCCAATCGACACCACCCACAAAGGGAGGAGCAAGAGCAACATCATAAGCATAACCAGCCTTCTCAATCCACTCACAAACGATATCTCGTGCCATCAAATCGCCAGCTGTAGTATTACATTTCTCAAAACTGAACCAACCTGCCACAAGAATTTTCATACAAATATCTCCTTTAAAAAATTAATTTAACTGCATGATAGTTTAACGGTAAATGCAGTTATATCTATGGTTTATTTACAACTAAGAAAGATGATTTTTGCCCAAAGAAATATCTAATAGCCCAAATACTAAATGCAGGCTGCGCTACTACCTGGCAAATAAGTACTGTTACGGCAACCCAAAATATTCCCGATTGTACGGCTACTAATAAGGAAATCGCAAACAATACAGTATAAATCAGATTCCAGTATAGATTTATATGGGTTTTACCTATAGCATTGAGTAGTAAATAAGTGGGATTATAAATAGTAAGCGGTAAAGCTGAAAGACAGATAATAATTAAGATCGGAATTGCTGTAACCCATTTCTGCCCGAAAATTATAGGCACATAAAACGGTGCCAAGCTCGACTGTAGAAGAATGAGTGGAACTGTGAAGCTAGCAGTCGATTTGAGACTACTAAAGTATCGCTCCTTTAACTGCTTGAAGTTCCCACGAACCTCACAAAGATAAGGAAATAAAGCTGAAGTAACTGCACTCATGACATTCAGACTAATTCCTAACCCAGCATTAAAGGCAAAATAGTATATTCCTAATGCATGAATTCCTAGAAAACGTCCAATAAGTAAGTAATCTATATTAGCTCTTAGCTTATTGAGTAATTCAACGCCAAGTATATCTTTACCAAAATTTGTAATCTCCTGCCACCGCTCAAGTTTAAAAGATTTAGGAGGTCGCCACGAATGATTCATATAACTAACAACTATCCATACTGGAGTTGATAAGACTATGGGTAAAACTACAGCCCACATCCCAAATCCTAATAGAGCTAAACCTATTGTTGAAATATTAGCAATTAACGATTGAATAACATTACATAAAGCTGTCACATTTAATCGATTTTCTCTTTGAATCAGTGCAGACTGAATCATGAAAATCGGGAACATTAAGTAGACAAGAGCAGCAACACAGATAGGGAAAATAAGTTGATTATTTCCATAAAACAAAGCAATTGGAAAGGCAGCAATACATTGAATAGCAAAAATTGAACCGCATAGAATCCAATTGAGCCAGTACGATGTATCACATACAACTTTCACCTCTTGTTCATCAGCCTGAACAATCTTAGACCCGATCCCAGCTTTGAGGGTAAAAACGGTGGCAAATTCATTAGTCGTGAGAACGACTGCTACCAACCCATAATCATAAGGACTTAATAATCGAGCTAAAGTAATTGTTGTCCCCAGCCGAAAAACACGATTTGCTAACTCTGCTCCTCCTAACCAACCAACATTACGAATATATTGACCTGAAAGTTGTTGTTTTAACTTATTAATTAGCATTTAATTTAGTTACTTTTTAAGTTATTGAACAAACAAAATTACACTATGTTGCTAAACTTTTTGTTTAAATGCAATACCCATTATTATCAAACCAGGCCAATACAGGTAAACTAAGCCTTCTATTTTTTCGCCAAAAGTAAATAAAAATAAAACTATGAGTACGCCTAAAGCTACTTTGGCAGTTTGGTTTTTATAGGCTTTATACAGTAAATCCATAAAGCTCCATAACAAAGGAAATGCTAATGCGACTAAACCTACCGCTCCCTTTTCATATAGAAGACCAAACCAAGTGTGATGAGTGCCTATTGGCATAAATTTTGTAAATAGTATTCCGCGTGGAGCAATAATTCCATGACCCCATATAGGAGCTTCTTTCCAACCTTCTAAAGCCATGCGACCTAAAACTTCTCTAAGCTTAGAAGAATCAGCCCTCGCTTGTGAGAACTGTTGTTTGAATATTGCTAGAGAATCGATAATAATGGGAGCAAACATACCTGTAAATAGGCTGACTACCCCTGCTGCAAGTTGTACTTTAGGTTCAATAAAATTTACTAAAACCCAAGTTATTACTGGAACAGTAACAAGGCACAAAATACCTAAGCGCGAGACTGAAGATACAATCATAGCGGCAGAAGCAATCATGCCAATTAACCGCCACTTTTTGTTAGTTTCTTGAGATGAAAGCAAAAAATAGATACAGCCTACTAATCCTAATGCAGGAGGCCAAGGTGCAAATAATGATAAGCGAATTTGATTGACATTGCCTTCTTCAAATCCATAGAGTTTTACACTATAAAATATGACATCATTACCTCCTATTAATTGCAGTGGAGAACTATATAAAACATTTGGCAGATGTATTGCATGTGCTATGTAAAAAATTGGAATTATAATTAGACTTTGTAAGCCAACAATACAGACTCCTCGGTAAAGTAACTGGGGGCGGATATTAAGGCAACCAATAAGGGGAAATAACGCTAGATAAGCCCAATTTCTTGCCCAATTTATCGAGGAGGTAATTATTTTAGGTACTCCTAAATCAAAATCTACATGACCCATAACTAAAGCAAATTCTATGACCAACATAGAAATAATCCATACCCATACACTAGGAGGAATGGTTATTTTGTCTTCAGTTGCTGTATATTCAGTTTGGTTCCAAAGTTTTTTACACAAGTAAAGCGTTAGCAACCATGCAATTATAGATATTGTAAAGTAACACGCTCCCAAAAAATAAAAACCATATGTTCCTATTAAGCAATACCAAACTACTTTTTCTTCTAAGTTTTGAGGCTTCATCCAATTTTTAATTTCAAGTATTTATAATAGAAGCTAATGTTTGATTGATTAAATATTTTTTTAACGTTCGACAACTTTAGTTTTACTTCTAATTACATCAGAATTATAACGTTTGCGATCGCGCAACCAAAGTAACGTTATTCCAATAGTTGAAAAAACAGAGCCAGCAGCCGCACCTAGATAAACATATGCTTTTTTTGGTGCAGTAGGGCTATCAGATAAACTAGGTTCCGCAATCACTTGAATTAGTGGATAAGAACCAAAAGCATTCGACTTGCCAAGATCCAATCTGGCCAAAGTAGATGAAAAAACTGCTTCGGCAACTTGCATATCTCTTTTGAGAGCATCCAAATTAGACTCTTGCTGTGCGAGTTTTTTCAATCTATTTTCCAGCTGAACTATCTGTTGATTTATGGCTTGAGCTTGAGTTGTGAGTCCTTTTTGGTCTACCTGAACTGTAATTAGTTCTTGGAAAAGAGTTTCACGAGAAGCAGTACCAGAGTTAGTATTATTAAGATTTAGTTGCCTCAAGCTTGACAAGCTGACTGACCGCCCTAAAATAGACTGACTCCGAGCTAGCAAGGCTGACTCAACAGCATCTCGTTTAGCTTTCTCTGCAACTACCGTCGGATGATTAGGTAAAAATTTCGATTCTAGAACAGTCAAAGCAGCGCTAGATTCACTATAGTTTTTTAAGTTCTGCTGAAATATTTGATCTGTTTGCAGAGCAAAAGCATCTGTAGCTTGCCCAGCAGATAATTTTAAATTAGCCGACAATTGTTTTAGACGACTACTAGCTTGCTGTTGTTGAGCTATTATTTCAGCTCTTTGTCTGCGTAGCTGTTCGATATTGTTTGTTAAATCCTTAATTTGCTCTTCAGAGTTTAAACCCGAACGCGCTTTGTAATCAGAAAGTTTCGTTTGTGCGTGTTGCAATTTTTTCTGCGAAGAGTTAAGAGCTACTTGAAAACCTGCGTCTCGTCTAACAGCTTCTTGAAACCTCAATTGATTAAGTCTGGTTTCAAGAGCTTTGTAAAAAGCTAATGATTTATTTTTAGCTTCTTCAGGACTTGCACCCTTAAACTCAACTGTCATAATCGTAGTATTATCTACTACTTTCAGCCGCGGACTACCAAACTCTCCTAAAGACATGTTAAGTTGAGCTGCTGCTGCTTTCAATACAGGTTCGCTTTCAGCAATAAACTTATAATTTTCTCTGGGATCTTGAGAAGAACTAGAAGAATATGGAGATGAATTTTCATAAGAAGCTTGACCAATACCTGGTAAATTGACATCGGCGTTTGAACCGACCCCAGGCAAATTAATAGCTGATTGACTGCTATATGTTGGTGGCGTAATCTTGAGATAAAGAAAGGCTAAAACCCAAAAAACTATATTGGTAGCTAGACCTAGAAGTAAGTAAGGTTGCCAACGTTTTCGGTTTGCTACTGTTTTGCCAGAGCGTTCAGAGATTTCTATATAATTAGTCATTAAAATCCTCTAAAATTGGTGACTGGCTGAATTAAATAGCTTACACTCAGTTTTGCGATCGCCTGAATTTACTCCCAGAGTCATACATTTGTAACTTAAGACTTGATTTGCAACACTCAGTACAGTATCTTTCTTAAGCAGTGATAAAAAAACTACCTAATGGCTAAGATTGCACTGATGCAGACAGTATCCTATGGAGCGGAATAAAATTATCCACTCAGCTATCCACTAAGCTATCTACTTGGTTGTAGTTAATTACTAGTAGTTACAGCAGAATTTACTACAAGTACTCCCTGTTAAGAGTTGCCCGTTCTCTATTCCGTTTTACTCCTATGAGCGATCGCTTTTTCTGGATGCCGTTCAGGAAAACAACCTGTACGGCTATAATTATTGCGTTGACTATTGTGGTTACACCCTCTAAGCTCGCTTGCAGCGCCACATCAGGCTATCGCTGGACTCATGTCGCTATCGGGGGGGGTGGTTATGTTACAGGTGTTTATTTGCATCCACAACAGCGGGATCTGGTCTACATCAGAACTGACATTGGTGGCTTTTATCGTTGGAATCCAGTAGATAGGGAATGGATTCCTTTAATAGACCACTTTGGACTAGAACAGAGCAACTACTATGGGGGAGAAGCCCTAGCACTTGACCCAAACAACTCAAACATAGTCTACATAGCAGCAGGCAAATACACTGCTAATTGGGCTGGCTTGGGAACAATTTTTAAATCTAGCGATCGCGGTCAAACTTGGACTAAGTTGAAAATAGACTTGCCGATGGGTGGCAACGAAACTCAACGTTGGCTGGGAGAAAGACTTGCTGTCAATCCTTTTAATTCCCATGTTATTTTCTTTGGCTCGCGGTTGAATGGGTTATGGAAGTCTTCAGATGCTGGTGCGACATGGAACAAAGTTACCTCCTTTCGTGGAAGACCTGAAGTAAATATTGGAATTACAGGTATTGTATTTAACAAAAATATTTCTGGTTTGGCCTATGCCAATGCTTATGGAGACGGGATATACAAATCCACTAATACGGGTATTAGCTGGAGCAAAATACCAGGAAGTCCATCACAAGTGAATCGAATGGCTCTTGCGAGTAACGGTGTTCTGTATGTAACGCACGCATCAGGTGTGAGCAAATATGCAAACAACGTCTGGAGTAATATCACGCCGACTAATGTAGGTATAGAAAATAAATTCAATGCCTTAGCTGTAGATCCAAATAACCCCAATCGCATTTTAATTGTTTATCCCCAATATGCTTGCAAAACCAATAATTGTGGAGTATTTCAATCTACGAATGGTGGAGCTACATGGCAAAAGAAAAAGCATATCTTGAAACCTCAAGTGCCTTGGTGGCCCGACTCGTATTTTGCCTCAGCAACCTCAGCCATTGAATTTGACCCGAAAACTCCTGGCAGAGCTTGGTTAACAGACTGGTTTGGAATATGGCAAACAGACAATATTAACGCCGAGCCTTCTATCTGGTCAAACTATCAAAAAGGACATGAAGAGGTAGTTAGCTTCGCTTTAGCCTCACCTCCAAGTGGATCTTTGTTGTTGAGCGGCGTTGCTGATGTAGATGGATTTAACCACGGCAAACGACTAGATGCTTATCCTTGTAAGCAGTTTGGCGGTGAAAATAGTCCCCGGTTTCAGGACACCTACAGCCTTGCCTACAGCGAAAGCAATCCTTCGCGGATGGTGCGCGTTGGTGGAAACCGATGGAACAAGACATATACAGGAGCAACTTCGACAGACGGGGGTTTGACGTGGAGGAAATTTTTGTCATTTCCGCAAAACACAATACCCTTGCGCGTAGCCATGTCAGCAACCAACTCAAATTTGTTTGTCGCAATTATCAACCAAGGCCAGCCTATCCGCACAACTAATGGCGGATTTTCTTGGGGCAAAGTATCAGGATTACCCAACGGCCCAAAAGCCCCGTGGTACTGGGGTCAACCATTAGCGCCTGACAAAGTAGATGGCAACACTTTTTACTACTACAGCCGCGGCAAGTTATACCGTAGTAACAATGGGGGCGCATCCTTTAGCATCGTGAACTCATCATTACCTTCGGAAAATTGGTCTATGCTGAAAACGGTTCCAGGGATAAATGGCGAACTCTGGCTCAGTCTCAATTGGAACGGACTTTATCGCTCAACGGATGGCGGTGTGAACTTTACCAAAATTACCAAAGTGGAGAGAGCTTATTTGTATGCGCTTGGTAAGCCACAGACGAAAAGCAAAATTCCAGCGCTGTATTTATATGGCAAAATCAACAGCACAGGTAATGGAGCATCAGGAATTTTTCGCTCTCTAGACAGAGGAGAAACATGGACAAATATCGACACTCCACACAAGACCATCGGTAACGACCCTAATGTCATGGAGGCTAGCTGGCAGCAATTCGGACTAGTTTTTATTGGCACTAACGGTAAAGGAATTTACTATGGAACACCGTAAAAACAGCATCAAGCGATGCGGAAGATTGCTTACAACAAATCCAGCGGATAAAAATTGTTGTGAATATCTTGACTTCAATGGTGCTTATTGCTGGCATATGGGCAAATTACCAAATTTTACACAGACGAGTCGAAGTTCCCTTACGCAGATTGATAGAGGTAGGCAAAGCTTGGGAGACAGGCCAAATGGAAGCCCGGCTTGCTTATTCAGCTCCTGATGAAATAGGTCGGTTGAGTAAAATTCTCAATGCAATGGCAGGCGAAGTTCGCAAGCGTCAGGAATGCATTGAAGTACGGAACGAACAGCTTGAGAACCTAATCAGCGCTCTTTCCCACGACCTACGTACCCCTTTGATTGCTAGTCGCATGACTCTGGACGGTATGCTCAAAGGAGCTTTTGGCCCTGTTAGCGATACTTGCAAAGAAGTGTTCCAAGATTATCGTCAAAGTAACGAAGATCTTCTCAAACTTGTGGAAGCTCTTTTGAACATCTCCCGTTATGAAGCTGGTTATAGCGATCGCTTGAACTACGAGCCTCTTGATTGGGAAAAAATTTTTGTTAAAACAATTACTCAAATCAAAACTACTTCCACATCTGAGTTCACATTCAACTACAAAATTCCCCAATCCTTGCCGACTGTTTACGCTGATGAATTAGAGATCCAAAGAGTTATCCAAAATCTGCTTGATAATGCTGTGCGGGCGAGTGAACCTGATAAGGAAATTTTTCTTGAAGTTGCAACTCTTGGGGAAAATGAAGTGCAGGTTTTTGTTTGCGATCAAGGATCGGGAATTGCCCCCCAGAATAAGGAACAACTTTTTCACCGCTTCGTTCAAGGGCAAGGTCGGTGTGGGAGATCTGGGTTAGGTCTGTACTTGTGCCGTCAAATCATAGAGGCTCACGGAGGAAACATCGGGGTTGAAAGTTCTCTTGGAGAGGGTAGCACCTTTTGGTTTACTCTCCCAGTTGCTCCCGACAAAACTAACTTTCAAGATGAACAGATATAGGAGAAGGAAAAATGCCTGAAAATACTCAAACAAATATAGTGCGGATTCTACTAGTGGACGATCATAGTTTGATACGTCGAGGTATGAAAGGTCAATTTTCCCTTGAGCCTGCCTTTAGTGTGGTTGGAGAAGCAGGGAACGGCGTAGAGGCTATTGAATATGTTGCTCAGCTCCAGCCAGATGTAGTTTTGATGGACATTGATATGCCAGTTATGGATGGTATTACTGCTACCCAGCAGATCAAAAGCGATCGCCCTGTTACTCGTGTCCTTGCTTTGAGCGCATTCGACCGCGATACTCAGGTAATGGGGATGCTTGCCGCTGGTGCAGATGGTTACTGTCTTAAAACTATCGAATGGGGACAGCTAATTACTGTTATTCAATTAATCCTTCAGGGTGGTGCTTATCTAGATCCTCAAATAGCTCAAAAGGTTGCTCGGATGCTTAAACCCCCGGTTGTTTCGAGCGAAGTTGCGACATCTGATACGTCCCAACAACCGCTTTTGAGTAATCGCGAGCGAGAGATACTAAAACTGATTGCTAAAGGATGTTCAAATCAGGAGATTGCCGACCAACTCTATCTCTCTTTAGGAACTATAAAGTCATATGTGCGTATGATCCTCAACAAACTCAGCGTTGACGATCGCGTTCAAGCAGCAGCTATGGCTGTCCGTGAAGGGTTAATTTAAATCTGAAGTAATTCTTGCAGACGGACATACAATTCTGTAAATGTACCAACTAATGGTATTTCTTCATCCACAGTCTGTTCTGACCATAAAATCCAAGGCTGAAGTATTTGGCACTGGAAATCTTTATGTATAGGCGCACATAACACCAAAACATGAGGAGCAAACACATTAATTTCTTCAACCAAAGGCACACCGTAGTATGGAAAGACTTCTAAATTTTTTTTCAAACAGTGATTACTGACGCGTTGAACAGTATTGACGTTATTACCAATGACCATTATTCGATGTCTTTCCATAACAAACAAGAGTTATTAGTTAGAGAGATTTACACATAGTAATTTAAGGAAGAGCAATAGGGTTTATGGCAATAACCATAGCCAAGTAATTTTTTTTACTTTTTAATTAGCTCAAAAAGAATATGTTAGTGAAGATGTTTATGGGCTTGATATCCCCAAGACCTCAAAAATTCGGGCATCTTTTTGTTTGCGAGTGATTCAGGATTGCTATAGGACTAGTATTTGATTTTTAAAATTACTCGTAGCGGCAGGGAACAGGCAATAGGCAATAGGCAATAGTGAAGAAGCAGATTAGAAGTGTACGAATTTTTTTCAGAAATCAAACCGGATTCCTATATATCTTAGTATGAGGCTTAAACTGTCTTTGCACTACGACCAAGCGGATAACTAAGTGGACAGTTCTATTTACGTCTTAGGATGCTGTATTCGTCAGACTTTAAGTAACCCTGAGAAGTAACCATCAGATAGTATTTGCGATCGCTGTCTGAAGGCGAAACTATACGAATAGTTACGGAGAAAGTCTCAGGTTATATCAAGTCTTCACGTTGTAATTACGTATGAACGTGTAAGGCAAGTAAGCTAAAAGCGTTGCATTATCAAAGTTTCAGCTTATTTGCAGACATCACTGCTGATACAAACAATTGCACTAGGTTGATATCACTTAAACGTCAGGCGGTATGTATTGCCTGAGCTTTGCATTACAGCACTTTCAGAAATTAAATCAGGAACTGCAAGTTATATGATACTAGATCGCATCTTCTCATCTGAAACACTCAAATCTTTACCAGTAAGGTTTTTGAAACATCAGAGTCAATCTCTGGAGCAGGAGTTGAGCCAGACACAAAAAGTTAATCTATTAAATATTGAGATTGACAATGTGTTTAAAACAGATGTTCTAGAAAATCTTCAATCTGGTATTGTATTTACTCCTAACGTAGATCATCTGATGAAATTGCAAGGCGATCGGGAATTTCTTCAGGCTTATAATATAGCCGATTACAAACTATGTGATAGTCAAATTTTAATGTATGCATCCCGATTTTTAGGTCAGCCAATCAAAGAAAAGATATCGGGTTCTGATTTTTTTCCGGCATTTTATAATTTTCACAAACAAAATGAAAAAATTAAAGTTTTTTTATTGGGAGCAGCAAAAGGAGTTGCTGTTAAAGCTCAGGAAAAAATCAATGCTAAAGTCCAGAGGGATATCATTGTAGGTTCTTACTCACCACCTTTTGGATTTGAAAAGAACGAAGCAGAGTGTCAGAAAATTATTGAGATGATTAATTCTTCCGATGCCACAGTATTAGCAGTAGGATTAGGGGCACCTAAACAAGAAAAATGGATATATCAATACAGAGAACAACTACCAAATATCAGAATCTTTTTAGCCATAGGTGCAACTATTGATTTTGAAGCAGGTAATCTCCAAAGAGCGCCAAGATATATTAGCGATTTGGGGCTGGAATGGTTATATAGAATGGTTGCTGAACCTAAAAGATTATCGAAAAGATATTTGATAGAAGGATTACCTTTTTTCTGGTTAATTTTGCAACAGAAGTTGAATATTTATCAGATGACGAATCATGAAGTACAAAGTTACGAATGAAGAAAAATATTCAAACGAGATCTTCCATCATTCTCAATAAGCGTAGGGTGGGCACTGTGCACAACGTCAAAATAACGATTTGAGATTAGGTAGTGCCTGCTCTATAAAAATTGCAATCAAGCAACTGTTAGTATTTGAAATATTTGAGAGTTATGATGCTGTTTTAGACCAAATTAGCACTCATTAATGAAGTATAACTAATGACTTATTAGCTTTTCACTGACTGAATTCATAAACTAACTTACTGAAATTATCATGTCTAATCCCTCTACTTCCCAACGCATTCAGCTATCTACTTCGGATGTTACATACAGTTCTATTTATATTAAAAAGACAGTTCATCCTTCTGCCACAAGCAAAGTAAAGCGCGTAATTGATATTATAGGTGCGATTGTAGGACTGGGAATTACGGCAGTTGTAGCAATTCCTGTTACTATAGCAACTGTTTTGGATAACCCTGGGCCTATATTATATAGTCAAATTCGCTGTGGTTATAAAGGACGTCCTTTCCGTATTTGGAAATTTCGCTCTATGGTAGTCGGAGCCGAACGCCTACAACATTTAGTTAATAATGAAACTACAAGTCATCATATCTTCAAGAATGAAAATGACCCTCGCATAACTAAAGTAGGCAAGTTTCTCCGCCGCACTAGCCTAGACGAACTCCCTCAGTTCTGGAACGTGCTAATAGGGGAAATGAGCCTTGTCGGCACTCGTCCTCCGACTACTGATGAAGTGACACACTATTCAAGTTCTCACTGGGAACGATTGAATGTTAAACCAGGTATTACTGGCGAATGGCAGACTAATGGTCGCTCCTGCATCAAAGACTTTGAAGATATCGTTCATATGGATTTAGAATACCAACGTAAATGGTCTATTACTTACGATATTAATTTAATCCTAAAAACTCTAAAGGTTTTGTTAACTAAAAGCGGTGCTTATTAACAAAAGCATGAGCTGTCTTTGAACCCACATTCTGCACTTCAAATTGAAGTATAAAGAGATTACGTCAAGAGGAAAGCAAAAAAATCAGGATGATTAAGACTCGTAGTACTGAACGAATCTACAGCATGAAAATAAATCATCAAACACAATATATTTGATGGTTATGTAAGCACTAAAAGTTTGAAGGGCAATTACTCTTCCTTCGGTGTTGATAAATTTTTCTTCAGTTTTAAAAATAAAGGTCTTGATACAAATCCTAATCCGTTGAGTAAAGGGGAAAAGGGGAAGGGGAAAAGGGGAAGGGGAAAGGGGGAAAGAAAAAACCTTT